>CAZDVN010000013.1:1555-12713 GCA_964508955.1 uncultured Candidatus Saccharibacteria bacterium | reverse complement strand
AAATTGATTATGAAGAAGTTTGAAAAAATATTAATATTTTTTATTTTTGGAATTTTTATTTTTTCTTTTGCTTGGTTTAATTTTTCTTTTACTCCAGAGAACATATCAAATTTTGAAGAAAGATTATTTGAGACAGGAAAGGAAAATGAAGTAATTATAATTTTTAATTCGGGGGGATGGGGAACAAAATCATTAAATTCAAATAGCCAGCTTAATTCTATTGTTTCTGAGATTAAAAAAATATTAGAAGAAGAAAACTATAGAATTGAGGTGGTAGAGTACAACAGAACAAAGGAAAGTTTTTTAGGAAAAGTTGGCTCAATCAAAGAAATATTATCTAATTTTTCAAAAACTTCCAGAATTTTTGCAACAAAAATAGAAGAATTTTTAATTATTAATCCCGAAAGAAAAATAATTATGGCAGGCTTAAGCAACGGAGCATCTTTTATTGATTCTGCTATGGAAGAGTTAGAGCAAAAAATGGAAAATGTTATTTCTATTGAGCTAGGAGCTCCTTTCTGGGGAAAAAATATTCAAGGAGAGAATATTCTTAAATTAAAAAACGAAGAAGATATTTTAGCAAAAGGTGACATTAAAAAACTTTTGGTTTCTTTGTCTATGGCTCCTTTTGTCTGGACATATAAAAACTTAAAAGGAGAAAAAACATCTTTTTCTGAGGCAATAGTAATTACTGGTCACAGATACTATTGGCCTGAAATTGAGCAAGAAGTGAAATCGTTCGTTTATGAAAGATTTTAAAAATTGCCTTGCGAAGGCAGTTTTTTTATACTATTATTAGGGTATGGATTTTCAATTTAAACAAAAAGTTCTTTTAGCTTTTTCTTTTTTAATTGGGCTTGTTATTTTTATTTTGCTAGGTAAAATAATTGGATGGGAAAAAATTATAGGCTCTTTGTCTATTTTTACTGGTTGGCAAGGATTGGTCATATTATTATTTTCTTTGCTTATTGTTATTGTTGGAAATTGGAGATGGAAAGAGGTCTTAAAAGATTACGGTGAAAATGTTAATTTTTGGACTCTTTTTAAGATATACCTAGGAGGGTATGCAATGATGTATCTTTTTCCTATTTTGCTTTGGGGTGGAGAGGGTTTTCGTGTTTTTGGATTGACCAGAAAAAGCAAGGTTCCATGGAAGAAAGCATTTACGGCAGTCTTTATAGAAAGAGTTCTTGAATGGACAGCAAACCTTTTAGTTATATTCGCAGGGATGCTATTCTTTTTATACAATGTTTATGTTCCTCCTGTAGAAATAATTCTTCTTTTCGGAATATTCTTATTTCTTTTTGTTGTAATAATTGGTTATTTTTATATTAAAGCTTTAAGGAAAAAAAGCATTGTTTTGCAAATATTTAAAAATGTTTTAAGAAGAGAGATTAGTGACAACAATAGTCTTCTATCTATTGAAAAAGATATTTTTGAATATTTTCAAATTAAAAATAAAGCGTTTTTAAAAGGGATGGGACTTTCTTTATTAAAAGCTTTTACAATGCAATTAAGGGTCTGGCTTTTAATTATTTTTATTGGAAAAGTTTCTTTAGATTTTTTTTCCTCTTTATCTATTCTAGGTTTTACTTATTTATCTTCGATGGTTCCAATTCCCACGGCTCTTGGATCTCATGAAGCCATTCAATATTTTGCTTTTAAGTCTTTAGAATTGCCTGTTTCTATGTCAACGGATTTTACGATGATTATCAGAGCGGCTGAAATAGTAATTTCTTTATTAGGTTTAATATTCTTGATAAGAGCAGGGTTTAAATTATTAGGAACAAAAATTTTAAAAAATGATAAAAACAAATAAAGTAATTAAATATTTAATTCTAACGGATCTTTCTTTTTGGATGGGCTGGGGAATGATAACTCCTGTTTTTGCCATATTTATTGTTAACGGTAAGATTATTGGAGGAACAGCTTTAGTGGTTGGTATTGCTACCGCTATATATTATATTTCTAGGTCTTGTCTAGTCCTTCCTTTTGCTAAAATTTTAGATAAACATGAGGGAGACAAAGATGATTATTTTTTCTTAGTCTCAGGTAATCTTATTGCTGCCCTAGTTCCATTCGGCTATATTTTTGCAATCTATCCTTGGCATATTTATGTTCTTCAAGCATTTTATGGCATAGGAATAGCAATGGCCCTGGGAGGATGGAGAGCTATTTTCACAAGAAATATTCCCAAAGGAAAAGAAGCAAGCTCATGGGCAAGAAATGATGCTATTTTAAATTTAGGAGTTGCTTTTGCTGGAGTAACCACTGGTTTTCTTATTACAAAAATAGGATTTGAAGCAACATTTACTATCGCAGGATCATTAGCATTATTTAGTGTTTTTCTTCTTCTAAGATTAAGAAAAGAAATCGAAGGTGTTTTTGATAAAAAGTTTCCATTTAACATAAAGCAGATTTTTTTTGATAAATGATAAATCAAGAAGTTGCACAAATTTTATTTGAAATAGGGATTATGCTTGAATTACAAGAAATTCTTTTCAAGCCAGAAGCTTATAAAAAAGCTGCTGATGGATTAGAAAACCTAGAAGAGGATGTTTTCGATATTTATAGGAAAGAAGGAATAAAAGGATTAGAAAAAATTGATGGAGTCGGAAAAAACATTGCTTTGAGCATAGAAGAATTTATAAAGAAAGGAAAAATTAAATATCATAAAGAGCTTAAAAAAGAATTTCCTATTGACTTCAAGGAATTGATGAAAGTAGAAGGGCTTGGGATTAAAAAAATTAAAAAATTATGGGAAGAATTAAAAATTAGAAATTTAAAAGACCTTGAAAAGGCAGTAAAAAAAAATAAGATTGCACCAATATTTGGTTTTGGTGAAAAGACAGAAAAAAACATATTAGAGTCAATCAGGTTTTTGAAGCAAGGACAAGGACGTTTTATCTTGAGAGACATCTCTTCTGAAATAGAAAAAGTTGAAACTGAGCTTAAGAAAATAAAAGAAATTATAAATTTTTCTATTGCTGGATCAGTAAGAAGGAGAAAAGAAACAATTGGTGACGTTGATTTTCTTGTTTCTATTAAAGACATTAGTGATAAAGAAATAATTGAAAAAATAATGAATACTTTTACTACAATGGAAAATGTGGTTAAGGTCATTGTAAGAGGAGAAACAAAATCTTCAATAAAAATCGGAAAAAATTTGAACATGGATTTAAGGTTAGTTGAAGAAAATTCATTTGGTGCGGCATTGCAATACTTTACGGGTTCAAAGGATCATAATATTGCATTACGTAAAATTGCGATGAAAAAAGGTTACAAGTTAAATGAATACGGTTTATTTAAAGGAGAAAAAAGAATTGGAGGAGCAACAGAGGATGGAATATATAAAAAACTTGGAATGTCTTTTATTCCTCCTGAGATTAGAGAAAATCATGGTGAAATTGAGTTGGCCATAAAAAAGAAATTGCCCTCATTTATAAAAATAGAAGATATTAGAGGAGATCTTCATTGCCATACCTCTTGGAATGGAGGAGATAATTCGATAGAAGAAATGGCAGAAGAAGCCATGAAATTAGGTTACATGTATTTAGGTATTTCAGATCATACGAAGTCTCTTAAAATAGAAAATGGGCTAGATGAAAAAAAATTATTAGAACAAAAAAAAGAAATTAATAAATTAAATAAAAATTTTGTAAAAAATAAAATAAATTTTAAAGTCTTACAAGGCTCAGAAGTAGATATTTTAAAAGATGGTTCTTTGGATATTAATGATAATGTTTTAAGTGTCCTTGATTATGTTTCTGTTAGCGTGCACTCTTCTTTTAAAATGGACAAAGAAGAGATGACAAATAGAATAATCAAAGCCTTGAACAATCCTTATGTTAAGATACTAAATCATCCAACAGGAGCCGTTATTGGTAGAAGAGAAGGATATGAAGTTGATATGGATAGAATTTTTGAGGTTGCTAAAAAAAATAATATCGCGCTAGAGATAAATTCCTATAGGGGAGATTTGAGTAGTTATCTTGCAAAATTAGCTAAAAAAAATGGTATAAAATTAACCATCAGTAGCGATGCTCATAATAAAAGAGAACTAAAAAATATTCAGTTTGGAGTCTATCAGGCTAGAAGAGCATGGCTGACAAAAAAAGATATTTTAAATACTTATGAAAAAATATAAATGTTTATTGTTAATGTCTGGAGGGCTTGATTCAATACTTGCAGCTAAAATTTTAGAAGAAGAAGGAATAGAGGTTAACCCTATATGTTTTAAGAGTTTTTTCTTTTCTTGCGAACAAGCTGAGAAAGCAATGGAGCAATTAAAACTTAAGTTAAAGATAGTTGACATAAGCGAGGAACATTTAAAAATTATTAAAAATCCTTTACATGGAAGAGGAAAAGGTTTTAATCCTTGTATTGATTGCCACTTTCTTATGATAAAAACTGCTAAAGAAATAGCAAAAGAAAAAGGATATGACTTTATCGCTACAGGAGAAGTTTTAGGGCAAAGACCAATGTCTCAAAATATTAATTCTTTAAATTTAATTGATAAAAAAGCAAACCTTTCTCGTTTAGTTTTTCGTCCTCTTTCAGCGAAGATTTTACCAATGACTATCTTAGAAGAAAAAGGTATAGTTAAGTCTATTTATTCAATCTCAGGGAAAGGAAGAGGTGAACAAATAAAATTAGCTAAAAAATTTAAAATTAAAAATTATCCTTCTCCAGCGGGAGGGTGCATATTAACTGATGCAAATTATTCAAAAAAATTAAAAGAATTAATCAAAATAAACCCTTCTTTTAAGGGAGAAGATATATCTATTTTAAAAATAGGTAGGTTTTTTAAAGAAAAAGATATGTTAATTATCGTTGCTAGGAATGAAAAAGAATGTGATGGCTTGATAAAATTAAGAACAAAAAACGATGTTCTTCTTGAGCCAGAAAATTTTGTGGGGCCTAATGTCCTTGTTCGTAAATACAAAAAATCATCTCGAGAAGAGATGATTAATGTAGGGAAGAAGCATGTTTTTAAATATTCTAAAAAAATAGAAAAAGATTCAAGGGTTAGGCTTTTGCCTTTTCCACAATCTTTATAAATAAATCGTTGTTTTCTCTTGCTAATTGAGATAATATTTTTCTGTCTAGCTCAATAGTATTCTTTTTTAAACCAGCGATAAATTTACTGTAGGTTGTCCCATTTTTTCTGCAAGCTGCGTTTATTTGTACTTGCCATAATTGTCTTTTTACTCTTTTTTTAACTTTTCTGTCTCTATAAGCATAAGACCAAGCTTTCATTAAGGCTTGTTTTGCGGCTATATATTTAGATTTTCTGCTCCACTTATATCCTTTTGCAGCTTTTATAACCTTTTTTCTTCTTTTGTTTGCTGATACTCCTCTTTTTACTCTTACCATGTTTTTATTTTCCTAATAATTTCTTAATTTTTTTTGCTTCTGGCTCTGACATTATTACCATCTTTTTTAATTCCCTTTTCTTTTTTGAAGATTTTTTAGATAAAAGATGGTCTTGTCCAACAGCTCTTCTTAAGACCTTTCCTGACTTTGTTACTTTGAACCTTTTTGTTAATGATTTTCTTGTTTTTGCTTTCATTTTATTTTTTAAGAATTGTTACGGAAAGACCTTTTGGTTCTTTCTTTATTTCTTTTTCAACTTTTATATCTACTTTAGTTCTCAATATTTCAATAAATTTATTTATTTTTTTAATTCCTACTTCAGGCAATTGTCTTTCTCTTCCCCTAAGTCTTAGTTCAACATTTATTTTATCTCCTTTGTTCAAAAATTTTTCTGCTGAGGACACTCTTGTATTAATATCATTATCAGAAATATTAAAAGACAATCTTATGTTTTTTGTTTCTCCGTGTCTACTTCCTGCAATGTTTTTCTTTTCTTTTTTTTGCACTGAATAAAGATACTTTCCGTAATCTCCAACTTTGCAGATAGGAGGGATAGCCTTATCCGTAATCATGATTAGATCTAGCCCCTTTTCTTTAGCTTTTTCTAAGGCAACAGATAGTTTAAAAACACCTAACTGTTGACCATCTTCTCCGACTAATCTTACGTTTTCGGCTTTTATTTGATTGTTGTATTGTGGTTTATTCAATTTAATTGTGGAGGTGGCGAGTAATGAGCCCGCGTCCAAAAATTATCTAATAATAATTCTACAAGCTTATTCTAATTTAATTTTTACAAGTATTCAAAGCTATAAAATTAGAAAAAAAGCTTTAAACTTGAATCCAGATTTTTTTGAGCAAGTATATTCTGAATTAAAATATATTGCCGGTCTCGCGATGTTTATGCCCTTTACTATCCAGCGAGAATCGATAGGAGGACACGCATTAAGCGTATGCTAATGCAGGTTCTTCAAATAAGTTGTTTACACTTAGTTTTTTTCTCGAAGTTTTACGAGGTTTGAGATGGCTCGGCTTGCATATTATTTTCAAATCCTTGTCAAAGCGAATTCACCCCCTTGTGCTTATCTCACTTTTTATTTTTCTTTCTGTTTCTCTTTTTTTAATGGATTCTCTTTTGTCAAACTTCTTCTTTCCTTTGGCTAAACCAAATTCAAGTTTTATTTTGTATGTCCCAGTATAAACTGAAAGTGGCACTAAAGTCAAGCCTCTTTCTTTAATCTTTCCTGTTAAATAATCAATTTCTTTTCTGTTTAACAAAAGTTTTCTTGCTCTTTTTGGATCATAGGATTTGTCTGTGTTTAGTGCTTGGTAAGGAGTGATATTAGCTCCTACCCAAAAAGCTTCAGAAATCCCCTTTTTATTAGTTTTAATTTCTACATAAGTGCCTGATAGGTTCATCCCTCTTGTTCTTAGAGATTTTACTTCTTGTCCAATCAAAGATAAACCAGCTTGAAACTTTTCAAGTATTTCGTAGTCATAATATGCTTTTCTGTTATTGATTTTATTCATACATTTCCATTCTATACGATTTTTTGTTAAAATAAAACATATAATCAAATTATTAATGAAAAATGAACATAAAAGAAGAAATTAAAAAAAATATCTTAGAATCTTTAAAGATTTTAGGATATGAAGAAAATTTGCCCATTAAGATAGTTCGACCTCAAAAAACTTCTTTTGGAGACTATTCTGCAAGTATTGCAATGGAGTTAGGGAAAAAAAATGGAGAAAATCCGATGGAAATAGCTTCAAAGATAAAAGGAGAAATGAAGGGAAAATATTTTGATAAGATAGAAGTTGCTCACCCTGGTTTCATAAACTTTTATATTTCTCAACAATACTTTTTTCAAAAAATAAAAGATGCTTTTAATAAAAAAGATAATTTTGGACAATTTCCTAAAAAAAATAAAAAAATACAAGTTGAGTTTGTTTCTGCCAATCCAACAGGACCTTTAACGGTTGGTAATGGAAGGGGTGGTCCATTTGGGGATGTTCTTTCAAATGTTCTTAAAAAATATGGATATGAAGTTAAAAAAGCATATTATATTAATAATTATGGAAAACAAATATTATCTCTTGGTCATTCAGTCTTGAAAGATTCAGAAGCTAAGTATTCTGGAGAATATATTGATAAATTAAATAAAAAAATTAAAGGCAAGGATCCTTATAAGGTTGGGAGAGAAGCGGCTAAGCTAATATTAAACGAAAATATTAAGAAAACGGTAAAAAGATTAAATATTAGATTTGATGAATGGTTCTCTGAAAGTGATTTATATAAAAAAAAAGAAATAGATAAAACTTTAAATCTTTTAAGGGAAGAGGGTCTTACCTATGAGCAAGAAGGAGCTGAATGGTTTATGTCTACGGCCTTGGGAGATGAAAGGGATAGAGTTATTATTAAATCAAATGGAGAAAAAACATATTTATTGGGGGATATTGCTTATCATAAAAATAAATTTGAAAAAGGAAAATTTGATAAAGTTATAAACATATGGGGAGCTGATCACTATGGAGATGTTCCTGGTTTAATTGCAGGAGTAGAAGCAATGGGGCATATAAACAAATTAGAAATAATTCTTCTTCAATTTGTTACCGTAACAAAAGGAGGAAAAACATTAAGGATGTCAAAGAGATTGGGAACAGCAATTGCCATGGATGACTTATTAGATGAAATTTCTTCTGACGTCATTAGATTTTTCTTTTTACAAAAATCTGCGGATACTCATTTAAACTTTAATTTAGACTTAGCAAAGGAGCAATCAGAAAAAAACCCAGTTTTTTATGTTCAATATGCTTATGCAAGGATTTCGAGCATTCTTAAAAATGCAAAAAAAGTTTCCAGAATTAAAAAGATTAAAAATATTGAACTCTTGACCAACAAGAAAGAATTAGAATTGATGAAGCAAATATTAAGATTTCCTGAAATAATAGAAGAAACGGCTAATGATTATGAAGTTCATAGAATCCCTCAGTATTCAATAGATCTTGCTAATGCATTCCATAAATTTTATACAGAATGTCATGTTTTAACCGCGGAAAAAGAAATTAGAGAAGCAAGGCTAGGACTAATTTGTCTTTCTAAGGTAGTTCTTAAAAACACTTTAAAATTAATGGGAATTTCAACGCCAGAAAAAATGTAATTATGGAAAATATATTAGAAAAAAAATTACCTTTAGTAAACGCTCATGCTCACGCAGCAATGGTTGCTTTTCGTGGAATAGGTGAAGACTTGCCATTAGACAAATGGCTTAAAGATGCTATTTGGCCATTAGAGAAAAAAATGATAAACCCAGAATTTATTTATGAACAGACTAAAATTGCGATAGATGAGATGAGGGACAATGGAATAGAAGCTTTCATGGATATGTATTTTTTTGAAGATAGCGTTGCTCGGGCTTGCGAAGAAAAAATGATGCCAGTTGTTTTGGGAGAAGGGCTTATTGACCTTAAAGGAGAAGATGTTTTTAATAAAGACCTAGAAAGAACAATAATGCTTTTAGAGAAATACAAAAATCATTCTTTTATTTCATCTTCGGTTGCTCCTCATTCTCCCTATACTGTGAGTGAATTAAACCTAATAAAAACTAAAAAGATTGCAAGAGAATATAATTGTCCGTATCAAATACATGTTTCAGAAAATAAAAAAGAATTTGAGGATTCTCTTGCTAAGCATGGATTAAGTCCAGTAGAATATTTAGAAAGGATAGGGGTATTAGATGATAAAACAGTTTTAGTCCATTGTGTTTATTTAACAGATAAAGATATTTCAATCATATCTAAAAATAATTGTAAAGTAGTTCATTGTCCAGTTTCTAATCTTAAGCTTGGATGCGGAATTGCTCCTATAGCAAAACTAATAAAAGCTGGAGTGATAGTTGCTTTGGGGACAGATGGTTCTGCTAGTTGTGATAATTTGGATATAGAAGAAGCGGGAAGGATAGCCTCTCTTCTCCAAAAAGGAATAAATTGTGATCCAACCCTTCTTCCTAAAAAAGAAACTATTAAGATGATGACAGTGAACGGAATGAAGGCTTTACAAATAGAAGTTTTGTTAGGAAAAACAATAAAAGAAATAGAAGAAGAGATAGAAAAAACATACTGATGTTTTTCGTAGTAAAATAAATTGACAAAGTTTTCCTTATCTAAGATAATAAACATTAACGTAGGCAGTAAGAGGTTTTAGCATATTCAATATATTTAATCTTATGGAAAAAAATCAAAAAAAGTACCTCATCGCTATCGTAATTCTTTTCGGTGGAGTTGTTGTGGCTTTAGGACAATACTTAGGAGTATTCAGTGCAATCTATGCTTTAGCTGAAGTTCCTAATCCTGGACACACATGGAATCAAATGAAATGTAATGACGATTTTTGCATAAAATCAAATATGGTTGGAATCGGAACTTATTCTCCAGAAAGCAAGTTGCACGTTGTTGGTGAAGTTAATATAGAAGGAGATTTAAAAATTAAAGGAGAAATGATTTATAATTCTTCTGTTAGTGAGACTGACAGATGGAAATTTACTTCTCCTGTTTCAGTACTTGAGCCAACAAGTCCCAAGCATGCAGCAACAAAAAAATACCTAATGGATATTTTTTATTCTAACTTTGCTACCTGTGGAGATGAAATTATTGACGATCGTCTTGGTGTTGATCAAAGGGAAATTTACTCAACCATTTCAATTGGTGGTCAATGCTGGATGGCAGAAAACTTGAGATATTTACCAAAAGTGACAGGGCCTGAAATAGGAGGAGTTACTCCTCTAATGTATTATTATGTGTATGGTTACAAATATGACAACAACAAAACAATGTCAGAAAATGTTTTAGCAGCTAAAGAAACTATTGATTATAAAAACTACGGAGTATTGTATAGTTACGGAGCAGCAATGTCAGCTTGCCCAGAAGGATGGAGATTGCCAACACATAATGATTGGACAAACCTTGAGATAGCAATTTGTACATCGAGTTCTTGTTCTAATGCTTTTCCATATGACGTAACAACAAAAGGTTGGAGAGGAACTGACGAAGGAATAGCATTGAAAGGTAATAGTTTCGGAGCTCTGATGACTGGATACCGCGATTCTAATGCTAATGATTTTTCCACTCTCCAAAATGATACGTATTTTTGGACTAATGTTCCTGCTATAAATAGTAGTGCTTGGTATCGTTACTTAGATTCCAGTAATTCTTGCATCGAGCGTTCTAACCTTAGGCAGTCTTATGGTTTTTCTGTTCGTTGCATAAAGGGGTAGAATTTTTAAGGTAAATAAAAAAACACAAAATTAAAATAAGGTTGGAATATGAATAAAAAACTTAAAAAGAATTTTATAACTATCGTAATTCTTTTCGGTGGCATTGTAATAGCCCTAGGACAATACTTAGGAGTATTTAGCGCAATTCAGGCTTTAGCTGAAGCTCCTAATCCTGGACATACATGGAATCAAATGGATTGTAATAATGATTTTTGTGTGAAAACTAGCATGGTTGGAATAGGTATAACTGAGTCAGGAAGTAAACTGCATATTAATGGTGATTTTAATATCGAAGGAAATTTAAAGTTTGGAGAAGAGTTAATTTATAACGCTTCTGCTGGTGGGTCTAATGGATGGACATTCAATACCCCTGTTTCAGTAGTTAATCCAGAGGCAGATAATCATGCAATGCCAAAAAAATATTTGCTTACCATTGTTAATAATCTAGATCCTTGTGGAACAATCATGACTGATTCTCGAGACGATAATAAATATGGAACAGTTAGGATTGG
>CAZDVN010000013.1:0-1455 GCA_964508955.1 uncultured Candidatus Saccharibacteria bacterium | reverse complement strand
CAACTCTTAAAAATGGTGACTTTAAAGCTAAAATGTCTGGTTATTATGATTATTTAAGCAGTTCTTTTGATGGTTCTGCTTCTAAGATAGGTTTTTGTTCTTCTACTCTCAGCTTATCTGATAGCATTTCCAATGCTTGGAGACATTATTTGGACTCTAATGATTCTGGCGGTGTTTTTCGTGTCATCACTTCTAAGGCTAATGGTTATTCTGTTCGTTGTCTAAAAAACTAGGTTTTATTTGATGATTTGCATTGAAGAAGATATTTTATTTCAAAAATGATTAATCAATTATAATGAAAGAATAGCATGAAGTTTTGTGAGATAAAATTTAAAAATAAAAAGTATTAATTTATGGAAAAAAAACAAAGCAGGCGTCTTATAATTCTCACGTTTCTTTTAGGTGGTATTATCGTAGCGTTAGGACAATACTTGGGAACATTTAATGCAATGCATACTTCAGCTACTAATCATGACGTGGAGCACGAATGGAATGAAATGGAATGTACTTCAACTATTTGCGTTGATTCAACAAATAGTAGAGTTGGGATAGGGACTTCTTCTCCAGAAAGTAAGCTACATGTTGTTGGTGAGGTTAATATTGATGGAGATTTAAAGTTTGGAGGAAATTCAATTTATAGTCTTTTTAATGGTGGTTCTTCTGAGTGGAAATTTACTACACCGGTTTCATTAATTGAACCAAAAGAAGACAACCACGCTGTAACAAAAGAATATGTAGACAATATTGTTGATACTATGTTTGGTTGCGGGTTAGTCCTTAGTGATGATCGAGATGGAAATACTTATCCTATAATTAAGATTGGTAATCAATGTTGGATGCAAGAAAATTTAAGATATATACCCGAATCTTTAACCGAAATGACTGATTATGGTAAAGAAAATAAAGAACTAGATTTTTGCTCCAATACCATGAGTAACAATCCTGGCTATTATGTATATGGATACT
This sequence comes from uncultured Candidatus Saccharibacteria bacterium, assembly GCA_964508955.1. Lineage (GTDB taxonomy): Bacteria > Patescibacteriota > Minisyncoccia > Minisyncoccales > Minisyncoccaceae > UBA2558. The sequence continues at coordinate 489 of CAZDVN010000013.1, read as the reverse complement.
ATAATAAAAGTATTGAAGATGCGAAAAAAACTGAAAATTACAAGACCTATGGAGTTTTATATAATTGGACAGCAGCATCAACAGCTTGTCCAGAAGGATGGAGACTGCCAACACATGACGATTGGACAACCCTTGAAAGAACGGTTTGCACATCAGATGACACTACTTGCGCAGAAAGATTTCCGTATAATGATACAACTTCAGGATATCGTGGAATAGATGAAGCAAAAATTCTTAGAGAGGGAAGCTTTAAATTATTATTAGCTGGTTACTATAATTGTTCTGGTCGTTCTACTGGAGGGAAAGATGTAAACGCGTACATGTGGTCTCCTTCTCTTCGACTTGAAACTCCTTGGATTCGTCAAGTTGTGAGTGAGGCTACAAACCCAGAAGACAGAATAAAAATGAGACGTCTTTTCACCACTAGATTCCAGGGCCACTCTGTTCGTTGCATAAAAAATCCAAAATTTAATTGATTATATTTTTTAT
>CAZDVN010000012.1:0-14665 GCA_964508955.1 uncultured Candidatus Saccharibacteria bacterium | reverse complement strand
TTTTTATTCGATTTTTTATGTTTATCATATTTTTAATATTATTTATTAATAGAAATCATCCTTAATGACTTTTATTAAGAAATAAGCTTATGGAGAGAGAAAAGATTTTCTTTCCTCTCTCCTTTTCGTAGTTCCCATCTCTTCCTATATAGGGGGAGATGGAGATGGTCCACCTCCTCCACCAGTGCTAATTCCAGCTGATGAATCTCCGCCATCATACGTATAATATGACGACCCAGGACTTCCTCTGTTTACGGAAACCATCAGGTTGTTCCAGGAAATAAATAAATATCTCCCGTCCTCTCCTTTTACTTGTAGAGAAAAAAAGTCCTTCCCCTCTTCTCCATAAAAGAATACCTGCTTTTGATAAAGTAAAGTATCCTTTCTTGAACTATCCTTGTAAAAAATATAGTCCGAGGAAATCCGATTCACCTTTCGGACTTTTCCATCAAAAGAAAAAGATATTTCCATCTTCAGATCTTCTGAAATAAAGTTCTGAATTGCGACCAAGTCGCTTGGTCGTAATTGAACCATATCTTCTTGCTCCCAAGAAAGATCATGGAAACCCCTCTCTACGTAAGGGGTAACCGTTATCGCTTTTTCAGCGATAACTTTTCTTCCGTCGCTTTCAGCTTTCGCTTCGGCGATGAGGAGGTAGTTACCACATTCGTTGATAACTATCTCCCTTTCTTCAAACTTTTCCCAGTTTGAAAAAGGAGCCTTTCTGTCCGTCCCTAGAACAGACTGTACCTCTACGATTGCAGAAGACAGTCCTTCAGTTTCAACTTGAAGAGCATACCACTCCCCAGGATGAATCCATGAAGATTTCATTGAAATCTTCATATAAGGAACTGGAAATATTTCTATTTCCTTCTCAGACGCCAAGTCCAGGAAATTTGCCCTTAAAAGGACTTTTCCTGGACGAAGCAGAACAAGATTACTCCCCTCTACTTTAGCGTCTCCAGTAAGAGACTCAACTTCCCAAGCCAGGTATTCTCCTACCTGATTTCCGGAAAAATTAAGCTCCCCTCGGAAAGGGACAGTTTCTCCTTGTTCCATCCTTTCCTCACCTAGAAAGATGAGGATTTTCTCTTCCGGAACTTCTTCTTCTGAAAGAAGAGGAAGCTCCTTTACTTCTGTGCACCCAGATAGGAGTGCCAACAGAAGAATACCCATAAGGGGGATCGCTACTCCTCCGTATTTTCTTTTCATTTTTTTCCTCCTGCCTTACGGCAATCCTATATCAAAAATATAGGATTGCCGTAATTCATCTAATGTGTTCTATTTTTAAAAGAACCTTTGTGTCCTTACGATAAAACACTTATTTGTTTTTGTCAATGGAGTAAATTAATTAATTTTTTTAATGACTGTTTGATTGTCAAACCTTAAGTCTATATATTCTATTTGATCAAAATTATCTAATTGAATTTTCTTCGACAAAACAACTAATAATTTCTCTATTTGCCAATCTAGGTCTTGTTTTAAATCAAAGACTATAGGAATATTTTTATTTGCTATAACTTTTACTTTATTTTCGTAAAGTTCAAAGCAAGAGACTTTAATTACCTCATTAGCTATTTTTGCTTTTATCGTCTGAAAACAATTTAATATTTCTTTTTTATTTAAATCATCAATATGTTCTATTTGTTTAACTCTGATAAAATCGCCATAGCTTGTTTCTTGCTCTGTATTTTTTATAAAACTTCCCTTCTTATCAACAAAATATTCCCCTTTCTCATCAGTCCAAATAGCAAAAGGCACTTTTTCGATAATATTTATAGAAATTCCATGAGGAAAGTTCTTTTTAATACTTACTTGCTCTATTTCTGGTAAATCTTTTTTTAATTCTTCTATTCTTTTTCCAAGAGATAAAAAAATGCTTTCAGTAGCAAAATCCATTCCTAAAAAGGAAAAAGATACTTTTATTTTTTCTTCTGCAATTTTTTCTATTGTTTCGGTAGATATATTTTCATTTCCAGCTATAGTCATTTCTTGAATTTGAAATTTAGGAGAAAACAAAAAGAAAGAACTTGCTCCTGTAAGTATGATTAAAAAGAAAAAGAAAATAAATCCAAAAAAAGTGGAAAAAAATCCTTTCTTTTTTCTTCTTCTTGACCTTTTTCTTTTTTTAATGGATCCTCTTTTTATCATAGATGTCGTTTTCTTTTTCTCAGCTCTTCAATAACATATGTCAAGCAATACATTGGAGAAATAGGATAATCTTGAGTTTTAACATACTCCTTCTCTTGCCCTCCAAATCCTTTCTTGAAAAGACTTAGCCCTGCCCATGGATGATTTTTATTTGATTCAGGGATAACTCCCCAAAAATTATATAATTCACAATTTCTTTTTTTTGCTTCCTTGATTACTTCCCATTGTAATAAATAGGAAACGGGTATTTTAGGGTATTTTAAAGAAGAAGCTCCCTGATGATAAAAAGCGATATTCGAATAATAGATAATGATTGCGGAAGAAACTGTTTCCCCCTTGTATTTACCAGAAAATATTACAACTTCTTCGCTTTTCTTAAAAGCCTCAACTTCTTTTTCTAAATATTTAGGAGGAAAAGGAGTAAAAGATTGTCTGCTTGCTGTTTCTAAATAAATCCTTTCAAAGTCTTTCAAAGCTTCATCGTCCATTCCTTTAACAATTTCTATATCTTCATTTTTTTCACCCTGCTTAACTAAATATCTGGTGGTCTTTCTCATTCCCTTGAGAATATCTTCTTCATCTAATTTGATGTCTAGTTCCCATGTTAATTCTGGATGCATATGAGTAGGGGCATTTTTAAATCCAATATCTTTAAATAATTTAATGTTGTTTTTATTTTTTTCTAGAATAGGACTAATTCTAATAAAAACAACTTTTTCTTTTCTCCCTAGCTCCTTTAAGTAATTTAATAAGCTTTCTATAATCTTCTTGGCTTCTCCTTTCAAAATAATTGGACCATGAGGAACAAAAAGAAAAACCCCTCTTCTGGCCTTTATTTTTAAAACTTGAGCAACTGCAATTAATTCATCTCCTTCAAATATTCCAAATCTCCAAGCAGTATCCCCCATCAAATTATTAAAATGACCCCAATTCCAAGACTGACAAAAAGTTTTTTCTGAGCATTTTAGAATAAAACCTTCCCAAACATTTTTATCTTTTATTTCCTTAATTATCATCCCAGCATTTTATTAATTAACTTATTTCTTTTTTCTATAAACTCATTTATATACTTAATATAATTAATTTGATCTGATATATTATTATCTAATTCTATTGCACAATATTCAGAAAAATAATTAATTGGATAATTTTTTAAATAATTTAACTCCGACAAATCATTCAAGTGATGACTATCATATCTTAAACTTCCCTTTTCATTTGAAGAGCTATAAGCTTCTTTCCTTATGGCTGCGATATGGTTACAACCAATTTTAAATCTTGAAAGAATCTCTTTTTCCTTTTCATATCTTTCAGGTTCTAAAATTCTAACATTTTCAAGATGCGAAAAATCCAGACATACACCTCCATATTTCTTAAGTTCTTCTTCGTCTAAAGAAGATTTGTGAGTATTTTCAATAAAAATTCTGTCTTTATATTTTAAAAGCCAGTTTTCATTTATTTTATATTCTCTCTCTGAGTGAGTGTTAAAAACTTGAGTATCGTATTCTTTAACTAAAAAATCTAATTCATCCGTAACCATGTCTTCTCTTAGGTGAACTAAAGGAATTTTTTTAACGTTAGTATCTTTTAGCAACCGATAGAGAGCTTTTCTTTCTTTTATATCTAAAAAAGTTGGGAATAATGCAACTTCCTCAAGCCGCAAAAAAAATATTTCTTTTATTTTTTCTCTCCAATCAGATCCTTGCCCTGTTGTAATGGAGGGAATTATTTTCATAGACCAAAACCTGTAATTGAAGCTGCTTTTTTAGCCATAATCATTTTTGCCTCTTTATTGGCGTTATTTATACAGTCTTTTAATAATTGTTCTTGTTTTTCTTTATCTAACTCAGGATTTAAAGAAATGCTTATTATGTCTGCTTTTCCATCTACAACAACCCTTATCCCATTATTTTCTTTTTCAATTCTTTCATTCCCAAGAGCATTTTCTAAATCTTTTAATTTTTTTAAATCTTTTAATTTATCAAACATATTTTTTTCTTATTATTATACCTTATTTTGACTGAAATTTTACAAAGAGTCAAATATAGTTTTTGCATCCTTTTTCGAGATATTAATATGAGTTGGAAGACATATTATCCTCTTAGATATTCTTTCTGCTTCTGGACACGCTCCATAGACGTAGCCTAGCCCTTCAAGCGAGGTTAATGGAGGAACAACAGGAGAACCAGTCCATCCATCGCTTATATATATATTTTTAGCTTTTAATTTTTTAACAATATTTGAAGGAGAAGAAACTAGAATAGGATACTTTAAATAAACTTTTTCTTTATTTTTTTCTTTTTTAAGTAAAGGCTTAAATCCTTTTTTATTAAAAAACAAAGAATCGTAATTTTTAGATATCATTCTTCTATGATTATTAAATCTTTCTAATTTTTTAAATTGATTTATCGCTAAGATAGCTAAAGCATTGGGCATTCTTTTTGGAAAATATTCCGGTAATTTTCCCTTATTTTCTTTTGATGTAACTGCCTTTGATAGAATATTAAAATTTATAAATAACGCCATTAAAATTCTTCCAATTTTAAATCTATATAACGGTAAAATAATATAATTTAACAAAACAGGATGAAGTAATTGCTGCAAAGTCCAAATAAACGAGGGATATTTTGTTTCTTTATAAAAATTAGAAACATTAGAAATCAAGGATTCGTTATTTACCGTAACCATTCCTCCGTATACAGAAGAAATTATTTTGTCTCTTCCAAAACTAAAGAAAGAAGCATCTCCAAAAGATCCGCAAAAATTATCTTCATAGGTAGCGCCTAGAGCATGAGCACAATCTTCGATCAAATATATTTTTTTTTCTGTGCATATTTTTTGAATTTCTTTCACTTCAGCAGGGCTACCAAATGTATGCTGAATCATTATTGCCTTAGTCTTCTCTGTAATTTTTCTTTTTAAATCAAGAACAGACATATTTAGATTATTATCAATGTCTACAAAAACAGGCTTTGCTTCTAAGTAAATGATGGGATTAACTGCGGCATTACAAGTAAATGCTTGTAAAATGACCTCATCCCCACCGCCAATTTCCATAGATTTTAAAATAGCGATAAGGGAGCTTCTTCCGCTGTTAAAAGAAAAAGCATTTTTAAACCCGAAATAATTTCTAAATATTTTTTCTAATTTTTTAATGCTTTTTCCCTCCACCATTTTAAGTGGATTAAAAAGCAACTTAAAAGCTAAAAAAGAATCATCTTTTTCTGTATTGGGAGATAAACTTACAGAAAGAACTTTATTCATTTATTTTTTTTATTAATTTAATTGGAACTCTACTCTCTAGTAAAATAACACTGTTGTTCTTAGAATTTAAGAATATCTTTTCATATATTTTTTCACCATCATCCATAAATAAAATTTTTGATTCTTTCATATTCGCCCCTCTCTTTAATTCTTTTTCATGGTCCCTTGAGGTGATAATTGCTAAATCACAAACTTCTCCAATTTTCTTTCCTATTTCGTAATGAATATTTTTTGCATCAGAGCCTAACTCTATTAGGCAAGGCATTACTATTATCTTTTCCCCCTTCCATTTCTTTAAATAATTCAAATGGGAAATAATTCCATCATAATTAGAAGAATATGTTGAAAAAATAACATCAAAATTCTTAATTTTTTTAACCAATAAATTGTCTTTCATGAAACTTAATCTTTCAGCTATCTCCTCTGCTGTCATTCCTAACTTTTTAGCTACACAAATGCAAGCTAAAAGATTAGAAACATTATGAATTCCCTTAATCCCTGTTTTGAAAATATATGACTCCCCTTTTGGAAAATTAACCTTAAAAGATAAACCACTTGCATCTTCTTTTATTTCTTCTGCCCAAATATCAGCTTCTTCTAATGTTGAATACTTAACAGAAGAAATTTCTTTTTTGAAATTTTCTTTTATGTATTGATTGTCCCAATTTAAAACTGCTAGCCCTTCTTGAGGTAATGATTCTATTAATTCAAATTTTGTTTTAACTATGTTTTCCTGAGAACCAAAAGTTGCCAAATGTTGATTATTAATACCCGTTAAGATTCCTATCTTAGGCTCTGCTATTTTACATAAAAGACTTATCCCAAATCTACTATAGGCTCCCATCTCACAAATAAATATTTCGTGCTCTTCTTTTATTTTATTTAAAATAAATCTTGATATTCCCATTTCTGAATTTTCGTTTTTTTCTGTAGCAATAACATTGAAATCTTTTGATAATATTTCTCTTAAAAATTCTTTTGTTGAGGTTTTTCCATAACTTCCCGTAATTCCTATAACCGACAAATTGTCAAATGACTTTCTCTTAATAATAGCCTTATTTATAGTTCTATTTCTTAAGAAAACTGTAATTGGCTGCAACATAAGAATAACGAAAGAAGATATTAATGGAGAAAAAATGTCAAAAATAAGAATAAGAATAACTGCCAAGGAAAAACCAGAATTCATCACTTGAAATAAAAAAATGAAAAAGACAGTAAGAATAGCCATTAATAAGAATAATGTTTTTGATGTTTTTTGAGGACAAATAATTTTTCTTTTTAATATCTCTATTAAAGAGGCGGATCCTTCAACTAAATATATAAAAATTAAAAATACGAAAGCATAATCAAAGTTGATAAAAAAAAGAACCAACACAAATAACTTTAAAAAACTGATAGGATTAAAAATGATTCTCTTTCCTTTGTATGTACTAAAATGAGCTAAAAATCTTCGAATATGATAATTTTTCAATTGCCAAAGATAAGTCCAAAAAAGAAAATTCTTAATTTGCTTTAATGAAAAAAATAACAATAGAACTAAGAATAAAATATTTTTCATTTTATTTATTTAAAAAATCAACGATAGCTTTTGCAACTTCTTCGCTATGAGTATTGTGAGGATTATGCCCTGCGTCTTTTATGATTTTCAATTTTGAATTTTTAATCTTTTTGTTTATTAAGTATGCGTCTTCGGTGGGAGTAACTTTATCGTTTTCTCCCCAAATAATAAGGCATGGAACATTAATTTTTTCTAAAAGATAGGTTAAATCTTCACTCACAACTTTCTTAAAGACCTCTTTCATCAAGGGATTTGCTGAATAATAATCATATGTTCCAGAAACTAAGTAGGTTAATTTTTCAAAAAACTTGTAAGCAAATGAATCTTTGGATATTATTTTTTTCCCCAACCTAGAAGCATTTTTTGAAATTTTTTGTCTAAAGCTTAATCTTTCCTCTCTAATTATTGCAGCGTCACAAAATATAACTTTTTTTCCAATATGTTTTTCTCCTAATAGTTTAGAGGCAATACTCCCGCCAAAAGAATGTCCAATAATGGTAAAATCCTTAACTTCAATTTCTTTTATAAAATCAGCAATAAAATTAGCATAATCTAAAACACCCCAAACACTATCTGGAGCGTTTGTTTTTCCAAAACCAGGCAAATCAGGAATTATCAACTGAAAACCCTTAGGAGCCATTTCATCAATTATTCTCATCCAAGAAAAAGAAGAAGCTCCCCATCCATGAAGAATGATAACAGGCTTTCCTTTTCCTGCAATTTTATAAAATAAATCAATTCCATTGATGTTTATTTTATTTTCTTTAAATTCAAAAATTTCCATTTACTATCTTTTAATTTCTTTAAAATTAAGATATTTATGCAATACTTCCGGAATAGCAATGCTTCCATCTTTTTTTTGATTATTTTCAAAAATAGAAATTAAAATTCTAGGCGTTGCTATACCCGTATTATTCAAAGAATGAACGAATTTAATTTCACCATCTTTATTTTTATATCTTATATTCAGCCTCCTTGTTTGAAAGTCAAAAAAATAAGAAGAGGAATGAGTTTCTCTGTATTTATTTTGAGAAGGAACCCAGCACTCTATGTCATATTTTTTAACCTGCCCAAGGCCTAAGTCTCCAGTACAATTAACTACAACATGATAAGGAATGCCTAACCCTTGTAAAATTTCTTCTGAATTTTTAGTTATTTCTTCGTGAAGCCTAACTGATTCTTCTTTGTCAGATTTACATAAAACGACTTGTTCAATTTTAGTAAATTCATGAACTCTTAATATTCCTTGAGTATCTTTACCGTAACTTCCAATTTCTGTTCTAAAGCAAGGAGAAAATCCCATATATTTAATTGGCAGATCTTCTTCTTTCAATATTTCATCAGAATGATAGCTCATTACTGAAACTTCTGAAGTTCCTGCTAAATACATTCCATCATGAGTAGCATAAACTTCGTCTTTTGATTGAGGCAAGTATCCTGTTCCAGTCATTGCCTTGGCATTGACTAAAGATGGTGCCTGCATAGGAACAAAGCCTTTTTTCACCAAAATTTCAGTAGCATATTGCCAAATTGCCATAGATAGTTGAAAGGCTTCGTTTTTTAAAAAATACCCTCTAAAACCGACTACCTTTGCTCCTCTTTCGAAATCAACTAGGTCTAAATCTTTAGCTAATTGAACATGATCCTTCAAGGGAAAATCAAATTTTCTTATTTCCCCCCACTTCCTGATTTCTTTGTTGTCAGCGTCAGAACTCCCCAAAGGAACTGATTCGTCAGGAACATTAGGAACTAATAACATTAAAGATTCGAATTCTTCATTTATTTTTTTGAATTCTTCTTCTTCATTATCTGAATTTCTATCAAGCTCTCTCATTTGAGCAATAACTAAGTCTCGATCTTCATTGTTCTCTGATTCTTTAATTTTTTTATTAGCTTGATTTTTTAATGCATTTTTAACTTCTATAGATTGAATTAAAGATCTTCTTTTCTCATCTAAAGAAATTAAATAATCAACATCAAAATCAATTTTCTTTTTTTGACAAGCCTCTTTAACCTTGTCAATATTTTCTCTTATATATTTAATATCCAACATATTTTTATTATTTAAAAATTATTCTTTATCTTTCATTAATGGAAAAAGAATAACCTCTCTTAAAGAATGCGAATCGGTAATCATAGAAATAACTCTATCAATTCCCATTCCAAAACCAGCTGCCGGGGGCATACCATATTCTAGAGCTTCAACAAAATCTTCGTCTGATCTTTGAGCCTCTTCAAACCCTCCAGAAAATAATTTTTCTTGATTCTTTAATCTTTCTTCCTGCTCTATAGAGTCGTTTAATTCAGAAAAAGCATTGATTACCTCTGCTCCAGCAATAACCAAGGCAAAACTAGCAAGCTTTTCTCCTTCCAAATTTTTTGCTAAGGGTTGGAAACCAAGAGGATGATGAATAACAAAAGTTGGTTGAATAATTTTAGGTCTGCAAAATTTCTTATATATCTCATCAGCAATGTTAGGCTTATCTGCTCCCTCGGGCACCTTAACTCCCATTTCTTTTGCTTTTTCAAGTAGTGCTTTTTCATTTAATTCTTCGTATTTTATACCTGTGTGTTTCTCTAACAACGAAAAGAATTCAATTCTTTCCCAGTCTCCATTAAAAGATAAAATATTTTCTTCATATTTTACATCGGTTGTTCCTAGTATGTTCGTCAGAACAGTTTGAAAAAGTTTTTCGGTCAGCTTCATCAATTGTTTATAATCAGCATAAGCCCAATAAAATTCAATCATCGTAAAATCAGGATTATGAAATTTATCTATCCCCTCATTTCTAAAGCATTTACCAATTTCATAAACTTTTTCAAACCCTCCAACTAATAATCTTTTTAAATAAAGTTCTGGAGATATCCTTAAATAAACATCTAAGTCCATAGCATTTAAATGTGTTTTAAAGGGTTTGGCCCTTGCTCCGCCATATAGTAATTGTAAAATAGGAGTTTCTACTTCTAAAAATCCTTCATTGTTTAGAAAGTTCCTAAGCTCTTTAATAAATTGACTTCTTATTATAAACTTATTTCTAATTTCTTCTGAAAAAATTAAATCAAGATATCTCTTTCTATATCTTTCTTCTACGTCCTTTAATCCATGCCATTTTTCTGGCAATGGCCTTAGACTTTTAGAAATAATTTTACAATCAACTGTTTGAATTGTTTTTTCTCCTCTTTTCGTTTCAAAAAGTGTTCCCCTAATTTGAACAAAATCTCCAACATCAAACATATCTAAGAAAAATTGATACGATTTTTCGCCCATTTTATCTTTGGCAAACAATCCCTGTATTTTCCCTGTTCCATCCTCAAAATCAATAAAAGTTAAAGAACCATGAGTTCTTATTGTCTTAATTCTTCCAACTAAAATGACCTCGCTTTCTTTTTCAACTAAAGAAATAAAATCATTTAAAGCTTTTTTAATTTCGTGAGTTCTCTTTACCTCAACAGGATAAGGGTTAATACCTAATTCTTTTATCTTTCTAGCCTTTTCAATTCTATTTTGTCTTATTTCGTCTGCTACAGACATATTTTTATTCTATTTTTAATATTTTATAGACTAAACTTCCCTTAGGAGTTTCTATTTTTATTTCAGCTCCCTTTGGCTTGTTCATTAAAGCTTTTCCTAGCGGTGACTTAAAGCTAATCCTATTCTCAAGAGGATTAGATTCTTCTTCTCCGACAATATAATATTTATTTTCAGACTTTCCTTCTTTGATTGTAACATAAGATCCTACTTGGACCCAACCTTTATTTCCGTTTTCTTCAATAACTTTAGCAGAGTTAATAAGTCTTTCCATCTCAACTATATTCCCTTCGAGCATAGCTTGCCTATCTTTTGCTTCATCATAGGCTGCGTTTTCAGACAAATCACCAAAAGAAATAGCTTCTTTTAACTGCTCTGAAACCTCTATTCTTCCTTCTTTTTTTAGATATTCAAGTTCTTTTTTTAGTCTTTCTAACCCTTCTTTTGTTAAGTATTTTTCTTCCATATTTTTTATATTTTTAATCTTAGAAAAAGAAATTAATCATTACGATTAATTCTTGTTTCAAGCATTGTAGCATAAATAAAGACTATAAATCAAGCATGTAAGCATTAATTGCCAGCCTCATTTATAATTTCTTCATCAGGTTGATTCCTTTCTTTTTCTCCAAAATAATAACCTAAAACTTCTCTTGCAATTAAGTTGGCTAAATTCATATTATTAGGAACACTTTCAACAACAATTGTTAAAATAATTTCTGGTTCTTCGAAAGGAGCAAAAACAGTAATCCAGTTATGATATATTTCTTTTTTTCCTGTTTCTGCTGTCCCCGTTTTAGCACCCGAAGAGACAGGAAGATACTGAAGACTTCTCGCAGTCCCAAGAGGAGAAGTAACTGTTCCTTTCATGCTTTCCTTCATTTGATTAATTGAAGACTTAGAAATAAAGTTTTCTAAAATAACTTCTGATTCAAATTCTTCCAAAGTTTGATTATTTGCATCTAAGATACTTTTAACAATCCTAGGTTTCATTATTTTACCTCCATTTGCAATTGAGGCTATGGCCATATTTAGCTGAAGAGGAGTTGCCCTTAAATATCCTTGTCCAATAGAAAGATTATAAGTATCTCCAGGATACCAAGGAAGTCCTGTCTTTTCTTTTTTCCAATCTGGAGTAGGAAGTAATCCAACTTTTTCTCCCGGCAGATCAATTCCTGTCTTTTTGCCAAATCCAAAATAATTTAAATATTTCTCTATTTTTTCAATTCCCAACCCAACAAAATTATTATATCCTCCTCCAACATGATAGAAAAAAACGTCACATGATTCAGCTATAGCTTTTTTTAAATCTGTAAATCCATGAATTTTCCAGTCACTCTTATATGTTCCATCCTTTAGCTCAATCCCTCCATCGCAATAAAAACTTGTATTAATATCAATAACTGATTCTTCTAACGCAACCAACCCTATAATTGGTTTAATTGTTGAGGCAACAGGATATTCTCCAGCAATTGCTCTGTTATAAAAAGAAACATTAGGATTTTTCAATAATTCATTAAATTCTTGATTGTTTAGGTTTTTTGAAAAAATATTACTATCAAAAGAAGGATTACTGGCTAAGGAGAGAATCTCTCCTGATTGAGGATTTGAAATAATAACAGCTCCCCCAATAGCTCCGTAAGTGGAAACAACTTCTTCTAAATATTCTGAAACTTTTTTTTGTAAATCAAAATCAATACTCAAAACCAAATTACTTCCAGACTGAGAAGGCTTAATTATTTCTTCATTTGTTAAATTCCCGTAGACATCTCTTTCCCAATTTATAACTCCTGGAATTTCTTTTAATTGTTCATTGTATTGATTTTCTATCCCCGATTCTCCTTTAAATTCATCCCCAGAAACATATCCTAGAATATGTGAAAAATTATTCCCATCTAAATATTCTCTGGTCTTTTTGTTGATTAAAGAAAAGCCACTTAACTCTTTTGCTTTTGTTTTTATAACAATAGCTTTTTCTTTCTCAAGATTTTTAATAATTGAAAAAGAGCTTTTTTCGTTTTCATCAATTAAAGAAAAAAGCTGCTCAAGAGGCATATCTAAAATTCTAGATATTTCTATTATTTGTTTTTCCTTTAAGAAAGTATCTTCAGGAAAATTATCAACACTGCAAATCAATTCAAAGTTTTGAGAATTAAAAGCTAATTGATTTAAGTTGCAATCATATATAATACCTCTTTGTGCGTCTAGGGTAGTTGAAATATATTTATTTTTTTCAGATTTCTCAGCATATACGTTATACTCAAAAACTTGAAGATAAAATAAACGTATAAATAGTAATAAAATTATAAACAAAAATGATGCAAGCGTAACTTGAAATATCCTTTGAGACAAAGCCATCTCCATTGAATACGCTCCCTTTGCTTTTTTATGAGTCAAAGCATCTATGAAAATTTCTTCAGTATCAATGTCTTTATTCTCTCTTTTAACTTTAAATTTTTGGGATCCACGAAATGGAAGGAATTCTAACATATTTAGATAAAATAATTTTTAATAAAATACACATTGCTGGCAATGCAATTGCCATCATTCCGATAAAATGAGAAGAGTAAATATCCCAAAATAACCCTACGAAAAATGCTGATAAAAGCCCTAGGCTTTCTTTTGGACTTTCTGATAAATTAATTAAAAAAATAAGGACAAGCAAAAAGGGAAAAAAAGAAAATGGAGGAAGAGATAACAAAAAAAGAAAATAAATAAATGCTCCCAAGATAATTGTTTTAATTATTTTTTTAATCATTAAATATTGGATTAAATTTTAAAACAAAAACTCTGGTTAGTAAGTTTAAATCAAAAGGAACATCTATGCTTGCTCCTTGAAAAGATTCATTATCTATTTTTTTACTATTTTTAACTTTTCCAATCAATAAACCTGAAGGATATGTGCCTCCAATAGAAGAAGTCGTAATTAATATATCTTCTTTCAGTTCTATTTCTCGAGGAAACATTTCTAAAATAATCTCTCCATCGCCCTTCCCTCTAACCAAGGAAACCTTATCATCAACAATAACATCGATAAGATTATCTTTAGATGACAAGAGCATCACCCTTGAGTAGGAAGGATAAACCTCTATTATTTTTCCCAAAAGAAGATTTTCTGAGATAACAACCGGAAATCCTTTTTTAGCTCCATCGCTTGCTCCAATATTAATTAAAATAGAATCCGATAGGAAATCTTTAGTAATAATTTTTCCATAAATAGAACTAATTCCCTCATACTCCCCAAGACTTAAGCTTTCTCTCAAAAAATTATTTTCTGATTTAATCTCTTCTAATAAGACAAGAGAAGAAAGAAGTTTTTGATTTTCTATAACAAGGTCCTTGTTTAATTTCTCTTGATCTTTTTGAGAAAAATATTTGTCAGTTCCCTTCTCCCATAAAAAAATCTGGATATTCTCAGAAAAAGAATAGAAAATATTTTTGAATTGATCTTTAAAAAAAACATTAACAATAAAAAAAAGAGAAAGAATCAAAAATAATATTAAAAATCTTTTTTTTGTTAAAATGTTCATAAATAAATTATACACTAAAACATTGAAAAACAAAACGAGACTATGTCTCGTAAAATCTTTTTAATCTTTAATACGGGGACGACCTACTTTCGCGGAAACCACTATCATCGGCCTTAGAAGATTTCACTTCCGAGTTCGGGATGGGATCGGGTGGAGCACTTCCAGTATTATCCCCATATTAAAAACAAAAAGGAATTGTATGTATAAGAATAAAACTATTAATTGCTAACCAAAGGTTTAATACCCAATTAGTAGTGCTCGGCTGAACTCCTCACGGAGCTTGCACCTGCACCCTATCAAAGTCATAGTCTTTAACCTGGGTAAGAGTTCTAATCTTGGAGTGGGCTTCGAGCTTAGATGCTTTCAGCTCTTATCCCTTCCCAACTTAGCTACTCAGCTGTGCCCTTGGCAGGACAACTGATACACCAGAGGTTGGTTCACCCTGATCCTCTCGTACAAAGGGCAACTCTCCTCAAAACTCGACGCCTGTGGTAGATATGGACCAACCTGTCTTACGACGGTCTGAACCCAGCTCACGAACCACTTTAATTGGCGAACAGCCAAACCCTTGGGACCTTCTACAGCCCCAGGATGTGATGAGCCGACATCGAGGTGCCGAACAGTGCCGTTGATATG
>CAZDVN010000011.1:0-14855 GCA_964508955.1 uncultured Candidatus Saccharibacteria bacterium | reverse complement strand
AGTAATTCGATATTCTATTATTTTAAAATCATTAATAACTTTTTCTATCTTACCTTTTATCTGTAAAAAAACATTGTTTATTTTATTCTCTGTTTTTGATAATAAAGAAGAAAAAGAATTAGTTATTTTCATTATTATTTCTTTTAAATCAAACTCTGCTTTCTGCCATGATTGATTTAAAAAGTTTGCTGCCATGGATGGAGTAGAAACCATTTTATCGGCAACGAGAGAAAGCAAAGGAACATCTTTATCGTGACCGATAGCGGCAATAACAGGAAAAGATAAATCAACTATCTCCCTAATTAATGCTTCATTATTAAAAGCTAAAAATGATTCAAGAGATCCTCCTCCTCTCATTATAACTAGAACATCTATTTTCTTTTTTTTAAAAGTTTTAACGCTACTTATTAAATCCTTTACTGCTTCCAATCCCTCTACCCTAGAATCAATAAATTGTATTTTAAATCCAAATCTTCCTAAATTATTAAGAAAATCATTAATAACTGCTCCTTGCTTAGAAGTAATAACTCCTATGTTTCTAGGAAAAAGAGGAATCTCTTTTTTTCTTTGCTCATCAAATAATCCCTCTTCTTCAAATTTCTTTTTTAATTTTTCATATTCCTTCTTAAGAGCTCCCTCTCCAGCCATTTGAATAGTTTTTGCTTTAAAGCTTAACCTTCCCGTTACTGGGTAAATATCCGGAAAACCTTTGGCTTTTACTTCAAGACCCTCAACCAATTCAATTCCAGAAAGCCTATAATCATAATTCCAAATAACACAAGACAGAACGCTTCCATCTTTTTTGTCTTTTAAAGAAAAATAAACATGCCCTGCAGAGCTTATCTTCACCTCACTAACTTCTCCTATTATTTTAGCTTCAAAAGAATTAAGAACTCCATTCAAAAGTTTTAAGTATGCAGAAATTGAAAATATATTATTTTCTAACATTTCCTTAACTGCTGATTTTCCTTTTTGTTCCATTATTTTAATTTTATCTTGGTTTGACTCATAAATCAAATTATTGTATCATAACAAATGGAGGAATTAAAAAAAATGATTCTAACAGAAAGTATGGTCCCTATCCATACTAACAGTAGAAGAGGTTTCTGGTTCGTTTGTCCAACCTCAAAGAAACAAAAAGGAGAAAAAGAAGATACAGAAAAGTTAAAAGAAAAATTAGAAGAAATAGTTTCAGGTATTTATTTCTCCCTAGACGCAGAAATGGGTTACTTCGTTAACTTGATGGTTTTGGAAAGACAAGTAGGCCCAGAAACCCGAGAAAGGATTAAAAGATCTTTCATGGTAGAAAAAATAGAAATAACCGAAGAAGGGTTATATTCTATTGTCTTAAAGAATGGAGACGGAGTTTTTATCTCCGAGAAAGAACCTCGTTTTGACTTTTCTTGCTCCGCTTTCAAAGATTTCTTTGGAGGAAAATCCTTCAAAGGTGTCAGGATAAGACACTACGGGTCGGCCCTCGTTCTGGTGTCGATCTTAGTTTCTTACTTCAATCTTAAAGATTGAAGTAATATAAAGGTGAACTAATCACCTTTTTTTTTATGTCTAATTTTTTCTATAACTACGTTTTTTCTATAACTACAAAAATCACAATCAGGATTCATTTCAGGAACAACATCTGACATTAAACAATCCTTTATTTCTCCCAATGTTCCTTCAATCCAAGAATCATCTCCCGTATAGGGAATAACTTTAATATCAAATTCTAATTTTTTATCAAAAGATTCCTTACTAGAATCTCCATTACAGTAGACAAAATATCCAGTTTTGGAAACATCGAATTCATTTTTGGAAAATAGCCATTGATATATTTCCATTTGTCTCTTGTAGCCATCTTGCCATGGAGCATCAAGACTAACTTCGCTTGTTTTAGAGGTAGCCTTATAGTCAACTATAATTAATTCATTTTTAGAATTTATCCAAACATCATCAACTGCACCAGTAATTAATAAATTTGTTGGTTCATGTAAATATTCAATTCCCTTAAAAGTATTTCTCCAGGTATCAATATTTTTATTCTCATAAGGAATGGCACCTATTCCAAATTCCTCCATCAAAGGATGTGTTGACTTTTGTTTTCTGTAGTAATCAAATTCTTTTTTAAGTAAAGTATCAACAGCATTGTTAAGCGTAAAAGGATATCCTGGTGGCCTACCCCATCCCATTCTTCTATCTATATAAAAACATTGAGGACAACTAACAAACAAATCTATCTTTGATCTGCTTAGTTTAAAAGGTTTTTCTTCTTTTGGGTTGAAAATATTATTTGATTTTTTGTAATATTGGGACATTTTTTTAAAATAAGGCTTCTAATAATTCTTCTTTTCCGGTTTTTTCTTTTGCTGAATAAGGGATAACTTTGTATGAACCGGCTATTTCATTTATTTTTTTAAATTTTTCCTCGTATTCAAATTTTTTAATTTTATCTATTTTGTTGGCGACAACAATTACTTCTTTTTCGTGACTCTTTAAGATATAAAGCATTTCAATGTCATCTTTAGTCATTCCCACGTTAGCATCAATTATCAAGACAATCTTATCTTGAGAGTTTTCAGAATCAAAAAAATACCAATTCACCATTGAGTGTAATTTTTTTTTAATTTTAGCAGGCACTTTAGCATAGCCATAACCTGGCAAATCCACGAAATAGTAAGAATCATTAACTAAAAAAAGATTAATATTCTGGGTTCTTCCCGGAAAAGAGCTGGTAATGGCTAATTTCTTAATTCCCGTTAAAGAATTAATAACACTTGATTTTCCAGAATTAGAACGACCAATAAATGCTATTTGAGGAATACCATCTTGAAGAATTTCATCTGTTCCATTTATTCCTTTTACAAAAATTGCTGATTTTATTTCCACAATATTTTATTTAATTAATGTTCCAAAAGAATCTCCTTTTAATATTTTTGAAATATTTTTAATGTCTTTAACATTAAAAACAATAATTGGTTTTTTATTTTCTAAACATAATGTAAAAGCAGTAATATCCATTACCTTTAGTTTTTTCTCTATGGCTTCTGAGTAAGATAAGTTTTTATACATCTTCGCGTCCTTATTTTTATTAGGATCTTTATCATAAACCCCATCAACATTCGTAGCTTTTAAAACTAAATCACAATCAAGTTCACATGCTCTTAGGGCAGCCGCTGAATCAGTTGTAAAAAAAGGATTACCTATCCCACCAGCAAAGATAACAACTTTTCCTTCTTCTAGACTTTTAATAGATTTTTCTTTTGAATAAGAATCCACTACATCTCTGACGCTAAGAGCAGAAAAAACTTCTGCAGGAATTCCTTCTTCTTTTAGGGCCTCCTTAAGACCTTTTCCATTAATAATTGTTCCAATCATTCCCATATAATCAGCTGCCACTCTATCAAAATTTTCTTCTCCAACCATTCTTCCTCTGAAAATATTTCCTGCTCCGATTACAATTGATAAATCAATTTTATTTTCTTTTTTGATCTTAGCAATTTCTTTAGCCATTTTTATATAACTTTTGATAGAAACTCCTTCTCCGTTTTCTTTACCAAAAACTTCTCCACTTAATTTTAATAAAATTCTTTTGTATTTTTTCATAAATCTATTGTATCACAAGCTGCTAATTGGCCGCAAGCAGCGTTTATCTTTCTTCCAAATTCATATCTTTGAGTAGTAAATATTCCTTTTTTTTCTAAATAGTCTTTAAATTTTTTAATTGTTTTATCATTAGAAGGCTTAAATTTACCGGTTGGATTATAGACTATCAAATTAACCATCACTAAGGGCCTCTTCATTAAAACTGCTAATTCTTCTGCACATTCCAAAGAGTCATTTTCATCTTTAATCATTAGATACTCAAACATTACTTTTCTGTTTGTTTTTCTAATATACTCATCCACTGAACTTAAAAGCTCCTCAATCGAATATTTGTTATTTATGGGCATCAACTTACTTCTTAGTTGATCGTTAGGAGCATGGAGAGAAATAGAAAGATTAGATTGCAAGTCTTCATTAGAAAATTTTTCAATTCCAGCAACAATTCCAGCTGTTGAAACAGATATTTTCCGAGAACCAATATCAAAATATTCAGAACTATTTATCATTTTTATAGAATCTAAAACATTGTCATAATTTAAAAAAGGTTCTCCCATCCCCATAAAAACAACGTTTGTAACTTTTTTATTTCTCTTTTTCAAGTGCCTAGAAAAAAGCAAGATTTGTTCTATTATTTCAAAAGAAGTAAGATTTCTAGTAAAAGAAATTCCTGAAGCACAAAATGAACAACCTAAGGGGCAACCAACTTGAGAAGAAACACAGACAGTAAATCTATCTTCATTATGTTCCATCAAAACACTTTCTATTTTAGAACCATCTTCAAGTTCAATTAATGCTTTTAAAGTTTTATTATCTTCAAATGTTCTATGTTTTATTTCCAAAGAACAACTTTTTTTAAGCTCTTCTCTCAACTTCAAAGGCAAAACTGTGGCTTCTTCCCAATCTTCAATTAAGTCTTGATAAACAAGTTTTTTGATTTGCTTAATCCTATAGCTTGGCTCCTCTTTTATTTTTTCTTCAATTATCTTCAAGTTCATTTTTTTGAGGCAAGGAATTATCATTTTTAATTTTTTCAACTATTTGAGTAAGCTTTTTATCTCTAGTTATTGAAACTTTATTAAACTGAGAAGAAACATCACTTATTTTTTTACCCAAAGAATCAACTTCTATATTATATTTTTCATATTCAATCTCAAATTTTTTAATTAATTTTATTATATCTGAAATATTTTCTTGATATTTAAAATTTCTATAAGACTGGAATATCATTCTTATAATTGCCGTAAAACTAAATGGACCGGCAAGAATAACCTTTTTGACCATAGCATCGTTCCAAACTTCGTTCATTTGATCATATATAAAACTAAAAATCATTTCATTTGGAACAAACAAAATAACAAAATCAACCGTGTCTTCTTCTGGATTAATATAATCCCGGTTAGATATTTCTTTTATTCTATTCTTAACATCAATCTCAAATTGTTTCTTATGTTGTTTTTTCTTTTCTTTATCTTCTTCGTCTGTAAATTTTATAAAATTATTTAAAGGAAATTTAACATCTATATTAACCTTTGTTTTGTCAGGTAAATAAACTGTAAAATCTGGTCTATTAGAAGAAGAATTGTCTCTATTGACATTAGCTTCGTAATTTTCCCCCTTAACAAAGCCTATTGTTTTTAAAAGATTTTCTGCAATCTCTTCTCCATACTTCCCTCTCAATTGATTGTTTGATAGTACATTTTTCAATCTTTCTGTTGATTCTTTCAAATTTTCTGTGACAATTTTATGCTCATTTAAAACTGTTTTTAAGATATTAAATTCTCCAATTCTTTCTTTCTCAACTGCATTTGATTTTTCTTTATTCTTCTCTAGCTCTTTATTGATTTTTTCCATCAAGTCCTTAATCGTCTCTCTATTGTATTGTATAGATTCACTTATTATTTCTTTCTTATTGTCAAACTGCTCTAAAAGTCTTTTTCTTTCTTCTTCAAAAAGATCCTTACTTCTTTTAGTATTTTCTTCAATTAACTTATGAAAAAGAAAATAAGAAAAAAAGGCAACCAAAACAACTGAAAAAAATATTGTTATAATCTCTGTTATCATATTTTTCTTTTTGTTATTAGGAAAACTTTATCGTTTTTCTTAACTTCTTTTTCAAAAACAATTGCAATCTCATCCCCCTTCTTTCCTATTTTTGAATTTTTATTTTCAACTTGGATAGAATTAACTTTTTGCTCAATAAAAGTATTTTTACCCTCAACTATTATTTTATCACCAATCTTTAAATTTAGATGATCTAACCTCACTGAGCCTGCCTTAACCTTAGGATAATAATGAGTAACATATCCAGCAAGAACTTTTTGAGTGGTTGAAATATTATCTGCTTTATTATAACTAATACCTTCTTTACCTGGAGTTCCAAAATAAAAACCTGTGGAAAATCCCCTGTTATAAACAGAAGCAAGTTCTTTCTTCCATTTTTTAACCTTTTCGTCGCTCCAGGTTTTTGAATAATAAGAATCTATGGCTTCACGATAACACCTACTAGTTACTTCAATATACTTAGGATCCCTTTTCCTTCCCTCAATTTTAAATGAATCTATTCCCGCTTTTATTAAATCAGGAATAAACTCAATCATACAAATATCTTTAGCGCTCATAAAATATTTTCCATCAACTGATATTTTGTTTCCTTCCGAATCTGATAGCATCCACTCTTTCCTGCAAGGTTGAGAACAAGAACCACAATTGGCTGACTTGCCAAAAAGATAAGCAGAAAGGATACATCTTCCTGAAATAGCCATACACATTGCACCATGAACAAAAACTTCTATTTCTACCTTCACCTTTTTTTTAATTTCCTTTATTTGTTTTAAATTCATCTCCCGAGCCAAAACAATTTTTTTAGCTCCTAGTTTTTTATAAAAATCAGCACTCTTCCAATTTGAAACATTTGCCTGTGTAGAAATAACAAAAGGCACTTTCTCTTTTTTGGCAATTTGAATCACGCTTGGGTCCCAAACTATTACAAAATCAACTTTTGCAATTTTAGCTTTTTTGACTAGCTTTTCTGCCTGTTCAATGTCTTTGTTGTATATCGCAGAATTAACCGTTAGATAGGCTCTGAGGCCGTAAGAATGGACTTTTTCAACGAATAGTGGCAACTCTTTTACTGTTATTCCACTTGAAGCCCTCATGCTCAAATCTTCAACGCCAAAATATACTGCATCGGCATATTCCTTACAAGCTTCAAGACTTGCCCAGTTACGAATAGGAGACATCAATTCTGGCTTCTTCATTTTTCCTCCATTATTTTATTAAGTATCTTTTTTACCTCTTCAATACTCTCGTAATTATATATAGAAATAGGAGTAACTTTCTTCCTCCATTCCTTAAGTCTATCTTTTAATTCTTCTTCGCTTATTGTATCTGTCTTTGAAATAAAAACATATTCTTCCTTTTCCAGTAATTTTTTTTTATAATCACCTAATTCTTTTCTGATCGTTTCGTAATCTTTTTTAAAATCTTCTGATTCAACAGAAATAAAATGAAAAAGGATTTTTGTTCTTTCAATATGTCTTAGAAACTTATCCCCCAATCCTTTTCCCTCGGAAGCTCCTTCAATTAAGCCTGGGATATCAGCTAAAATTAAATCATAATAAACTCCCAAATTAGGCTCAAGAGTTGTAAATGGATAATTAGCAACCTTGGGATTAGCACTAGTTAATTCTTTAAGTAAACTAGATTTTCCCACATTTGGAAAACCTATAAAACCAATATCTGCAATCATTTTTAATTCTAGTCTTACTCCAAAAGATTCTCCCGGTCTACCAGGCTGACACTGAAGAGGAGTCGTATTTCTAGAAGACCTAAAAAGGAAATTACCTTTTCCTCCTATTCCACCACTAGCTATTAAAACTGGTTCTCCTATCTTAACAATTTCTATTTTTTGTTTTTTGATTAAAAAATGAACAATTGTTCCTACTGGCACTTTTATAAAAACATCTTCTCCATCTCTTCCATCGCAAAAATGACCTTTTCCATTTTTCCCATTCTCAGCTACCGCTTCTTTTTTAAACCTAAATTGCTTTAAAGCTCCCAAATCAGAAACACCAACAAAATAGAGATCTCCTCCTTTTCCACCTGAACCTCCGGCTGGACCTTTGGCAAATTTATTTTTATCAAAAGCTACACACCCCTTTCCTCCGTCTCCAGCTTTTATTTTAATTGTAATATCATCTATAAGCATATTCTAAAATATTAGCACATTAACTTAATCTTTTAAATACTTTCTGTTTTTCAATTTTTCTGGAAAATAATCTTGTTTTTCTTTGTATTCATGGTCTGGGCTATACTTATATCCCTTTCCATATCCAATTTCTTTCATTAATTTTGAAGTAACATTTCTTAGGTGTAAGGGAACTGGAAGATTTCCTGTTTTTTTAACATCATCTGCCGCCTTTTCATAAGCAACATAAAGCTCATTAGATTTTTTACATTTTGCCATATAAGTAACAGCTTGCGCTAAAATAACATTGCATTCGGGATAACCAATAAAGTGACAAGCACTATAAGTAGAGACAGCCTGTTCTAAAGCTCTTGAATTAGCGAGCCCAATGTCTTCAGAAGCAAACCTAACTAAACGTCTTGCAATGAATAAAGGGTCTTCTCCTCCTTCAATCAATCTAGAAAGCCAATAAAGAGAAGCGTTGACCTCGGAACCTCTCATCGACTTATGAAGAGCAGAAATAATATTATAGTGCTCTTCCCCATCTTTATCATATATTATTGATGTTTTTTGAGCTGCCTCTTTGATTAGTTCAACTGTCATATTTTTAGAGACAGATGAAGCATATTCCAAAATATTTAAGCTTACCCTAGCATCTCCATTACTTATTGAGCAAAGGAAATCAATGGTTTTTTTATCCATTTTAATTTTCAATTCTCCTAATCCCTTCTTTTTATCATTAAGAGCTCTTTTAATTATTAAACTTAAACTTTCTTTATTTAATTCTTTAAAGATAAAAACTCTGGACCTAGATAAAAGGGCTCCTCTAATTTCAAAACTAGGATTTTCAGTTGTCGCTCCAATTAAGGTTATTAAACCATTCTCAACATGTTGTAATAAAGCATCTTGCTGAGTTTTATTCCAACGATGAATTTCATCAATAAAGAGAATTGTTCTGTTTTTACTTTTCTTGGCGTCCTCAATAAGAATTCTTAGATCTTTTAATCCACTGGAAACGGCACTAATTCGAAGAAAGTTTGATTTTGTTTTTTTAGCAATAATTAAAGCTAAGGTAGTTTTTCCTGTTCCTGGAGGACCCCAAAAAATCATTGAAGGAATTGAGTCATTGTTGATGGCCTCTCTTAAAAGTTTCTTTTCTCCAATAATTTCTTCCTGCCCTAAAAAATCATCCAAATTATCTGGACGCATTCTATCAGCTAAAGGATTGTTAAAATTTAAAGTGGACATAAATCTTTTTTCCATTATAATTAATAAACAAACAAAAAACAATCAATAATATGGAAAATACAAGCTACGAATTTAAATCAATTGAGGAGAAATGGATAAAAAAATGGGAAAACCAAGAAATTTTCAAGTTTTCTTTTAATGAAAATGATAAACTTTTTGTAGTAGATACTCCGCCTCCTTACGTTTCTGCCGACCATCTTCACGCTGGGCACATAATGTCATACGCTCAAGCAGAGTTTATTGTTAGATATAAAAGAATGCAAGGATATAAAGTTTTCTATCCTATGGGATTTGACGATAATGGACTTCCAACAGAAAGATTTGTTGAAAAAAAATACAAAATAGATAAATCAAGAACAACAAGAAAAGATTTCATTGAACTTTGCTTAAAAGAAACAGAAAAAGGGATTGAAACTTATAAAAATCTTTGGAATAGTTTAGGGATTTCAGTTGACTGGTCAAAAACTTATAGCACAATTGCTCCCTTGCCAACAAAAGTTTCTCAATGGTCTTTAATTGATTTATATAAAAAAGACTTATTATATAGGCAAGAAATGCCTATTTTATGGTGTCCAGCCTGTCAAACTGCAATATCTCAATCAGACCTTGAGGATAAGGAAAAAATATCAAAGATGAACTATATTAGTTTTCCTCTTACTCAAGGAGAAAGTGTTGTTATCGCTACAACTAGACCAGAATTACTACCGGCCTGCGTAGCACTATACTTTAATCCTGAAGATAAAAGATATAAAGACCTTATTGGAAAAAAAGCAATTGTTCCTCTTTTTAATCAAGAAGTCAATTTCAGAACAAACAAAGAAGTTAATATTGAAAAAGGAACGGGATTGATGATGGTTTGTACCTGGGGAGACCAAGAAGATTTGGAAAAATGGAGAATGGATAAACTAGAAACAAAAAATCTTTTGACATTTGATGGAAAATTAAATGAGCTAGGACAAAAATATGAAGGAATGAAGATTGAGAAAGCAAGAGAGGAAATCTTGAAAGATCTAAAGGAGGAAAATTATCTTTTAAGGCAAGAAGATATCACTCATTTTGTTAATATTCACGAAAGATGTGATACCCCGGTTGAACTAATATTAAGCAAGCAATGGTTTATTAAAATTGCTGACATGAAAGAAAAGTGGGTAGAACTAGGAAATAAAATAAAATGGCACCCAGAATACATGCACCAAAATTACGACATTTGGGTTGAATCTTTAAAATGGGACTGGTGTGTTTCAAGGCAAAGATATTATGGTGTTCCTTTTCCTTTCTGGTATTGCTCTTCTTGTGGGACAGTAATTTTTCCGGAAAAAAAAGACTTACCAGTTATTCCTGGCGAACAAAATCCTCCAATCAAAAAATGCCCTAAGTGTGGCAATGAAGAATTTATTCCTGAAACAGACGTTATGGATACATGGGCAACATCTTCCTGCACCCCATTTTTATTAAAAGAAATGATAAATAATGATAAAATCTTTCCTGTTGACCTAAGACCAAACGCTCATGAAATTATAAGAACATGGGATTTTTATTCGATAGTTAAAAGTTTTTATCATTTTGAAACTATTCCTTTTAAAAACATTATGATATCAGGCCATGGATTAGACGAAAATGGTAAAAAAATAAGCAAAAGATTAGGAAATTACACTCCTTCAGACAAGCTTGTTGAAGAGTACGGAGCTGATGCTATAAGATACTGGGCAACAGGTGCATCATTAGGCCAAAATTTGAAATTTAATCCTAAAGAAATAAAAAAAGGGAAACAAATTGCTAATAAGCTTTGGAATGTGTTTAGGTTTATCGGAATGAATAAAGTGGAAACATCTGAATACGAATTAGAATATGCAGATTGCTGGATATTAAAAGAACTGAACGAAACTATAAAAAAAACAACAGAGTGTTTTGACAATTACTACTACGCTAAAGCTAAAAACGAAATAGAGGAATTTTTCATGAAAAAATTTGCTGATTACTATATAGAATTTGTTAAGTATAGACTTTATGGAGAAAATCAAAAATCAAAAGCTTCAGCAATTTACACTCTTAATATTGTCTTAAAAGATATATTAAAAATGTTTGCTCCAATTATCCCCTTCGTAACAGAAGAAATATATAGTCTTTTAGGTGAGAAAGAAAGTATTCATATTTCTCAATGGCCAAAAGAAAAAGAGATTAATCAATCTCTTGATATCTCTGACTTTGATAAAGCAATAGAAGCTATCAATGAAGTAAGAAAACATAAGTCAGAAAATAAAATATCCTTAGGAGCAGAAATAGATGAATATAAATTAAACACAGAAGTCAACCTAGAAAAATATAAAGATTTTATTTCTAAAGCAATTAAAGTTAAAAATCTCTCCTAACTAAAAACCCCCTCTCGGGGGTTTTTGTTTCTTACCTTAAGTTAAAATATTTGCTTTTCTCTGCTTTAAAGTCTTCTTGAGCATAAACTCTTTTATCGTTTTTAGAAGATAATAAGAATAAAGAAACTAATAGCATGAAAAGTAATAATACAATAATAAAGAAGAAGATTAGCCAGCCAAACAATCCAAATGATCCACCAGACATTCCAAATATGTCAATAATTGAACCAAGAGGAGAAAAACCTGCGCCTTCTTTTGACATATCAATTACTATATTTTTGCTTACAGTTTCTGCTTCTTTTGATGAAACTTCAACTGTGCTAAATAATTGATTTGTTCCAGATTGAAATTTTTCCTCTCCAAGAATTTTTCCTCTAAAGATAAATTCTTTAGATTCTCCTAACTTAATTGTTCCAATGTTTATTTCTTGATTTAAGAAAGAAGATTCAATAGTACAATCAGAGATACAATTTTCTATAGAGATAATCTTACTTGAGAAAAGTGATGAAAGCTTAACGTTAGTTAAAGATTGTGATCCAGTAGGAGTAATGATAACTTTAAAATCAATCACATCTCCTGGATTAGCATTAACGCTACTTTGCCAGCAAAATTCATCTTGAGTAATGTTTCTTACGAAGAATTTAACATCTGCGCTTGAAATTGGAGCAACAGGAACAGAAGGGCAAATAATAGGAGCGTTTGGAATAACTGGAATAATTGGAACTATAGGAGCATTAGATATAGTATAGGCTCTTGATTGTGTAGTGCTTGAAAATGAATATAATCCTTGATCGCATCCAACTGCCCATGCTTTGTAGTAGTACCAAGCATTATTAGATACATTTTGATCAAGATAGCTATTATCTGCTCCATAGTAAACTACAGTACCATCTGCTGAGTGAGAAGGATATCCTCCTGTTTTTCTCACTACCATAGTATAACAAGCATCATTTCCCCTTACCCAAGTTAAATTAATTTGTCTATTTCCATGAGCTAAGGCAATAAAATTATTAACTGGATTTGGTTTGGTAATAAATGATATGTTTTGTCCGTATGCGGTTGTTGAACCAACAGAAGCTTCTATTCTGTAATGATAAGCTCTTCCTCTTTCAAGCCCTGAAACATTATGTGAAATAATATCTCCTACTTTTTTATTAGAAAGCCATGAAGTATTATTTACATATTGAGTTGTTGATCCCCAATTAAATCTAGCAGAAATATTTCCTGTAGAAGAACTGTCAATCTTACCCTTAAGAACAGCCGTTGTAGTTGTGATGTATTCAGCAATATTTGTAGAAACTTTTAATTCGTAAGAAGTGACATGCTCAGGAGAAACAGTAACATACGTAATTGATGAAGCTGTTCTATAATTAGTATCTGTTGCAGTCAAAGTACATGAATATGTAACCGATGAACTAATGCTTGGAGCATGGAATATTGGTTGTAAGAAAGATGAGTTAGACAAACTCCCTCCGCTACAATTCCAATTGTATGTCATTCCTAATCCATTAGGATGACTTGAAGAACCTTGTAGAGTGATTGATTCAGAACTCTTAATATTTTTACTTGGGCCAGCATCAACTATTGGACTAGAAGTGACAACTGGATTATTTGGATTATAGTTTTCGTTTGGGTAAACATAAACATATGTAGTTGAACCACCAGAGGTTGCGCTTGAATTATTATTAATTACTGATGGAGGATTATTTTGTGCTGGAGGGATAACATTTACAGGATTAACGGTAACATATGTAATTGATGAAGAGGATTTTCCATTAGAATCAGTTCCAGTTAAAGTACATGAATATGTAATTGCTAAATTAACGCTTGGAGCATTAAATATTGGTTGCAAAACATCTAAGGCAGATAAACTTCCCCCGTTACAATTCCAGTTATATGTCATTGATAAATTATCAGGATGACTTGATGTTCCTTCAAGAGTTGTTGACTGCGAACTTTCAATGCTTTTACTTGGACCAGCATCAACTATAGGATTACCAGTAACAAATGGGTTAACAGTAATTTGCGTAATTGATGAAGCTGTTTTATTGTTAGTGTCTTTTGCAGTCAAAGTACATGAATATGTAGTTGTTGAATTAACACTTGGAGCATTGAATATTGGTTGTAAAACGGTTGAACTAGATAAGCTTCCTCCGTTACACTCCCAATTATATGTCATTGCTAGATTTTTAGTATGACTTGCTGTTCCTTCTAATTTTACTGATTCAGCACTTTTGATGCTTTTGCTTGGACCAGCATCAACGATAGGATTGCCGGTTTCAACTGGAGAGCAAGGATTAACAGTAATGTATGTAATTGATGAAGCTGTTTTGTTGTTAGTGTCTTTTGCAGTCACCGTACATGAATATGTAGTTGTTGAATTAACACTTGGAGCATTGAATATTGGTTGTAAAACGGTTGAACTAGATAAGCTTCCTCCGTTACACTCCCAATTATATGTCATTGCTAGATTTTTAGTATGACTTGCTGTTCCTTGTAGGGTTACTGATTTAGAACTTTCAACAATTTTATTTGGACCAGCGTCAACTATAGGATTGCCAGTATCAACTGGAGCACAAGGATTAACAGTAATGTATGTAATTGATGAGGCTGTTTTGTTATTAGTATCTGTTGCAGTCACTGTACATGAATATTGAGTTGACTTAGTAACAGAAGGAGCGTTGAACATTGGTTGTAAAATAGTTTTGTTTGATACGCTTCCTCCATTACAGTTCCAATTATATGTCATTGCTAGTCCAGTAGTATGACTTGCTGTTCCTTCTAACTTTACTGATTTAGAACTTTCAACGATCTTGTTTGGACCAGCGTTAACTATAGGATAACCAACAACAACTGGTGCTGAAGATGGTGGAATGTTAACACATGTCTTAGAAAAGATTCTTTGATATGTAGATTTATTGTTGTCTGTCGCACGCAAAGAACACTCAATATATCTCTGACCTGTGCCTTCAATTAATTCAGGCGATGCATAAAACTCTAGTTTCAATGGATTATTAATGTCTTGTTTAATTGTTGTAACTGAGCCACAAGACCAATCATATGATAAGTTTAAGTTATTAGGATTATATATTTCTCCAAGAAGATTTCCTGTCTCTCCTCTTTCTAAATCTATACAGTTACCTGCCCAAATAACAGCTTTAACTACTTTTCCATCTTTAGGTGCCCCACTCGCATGGATAAACCAACCATCTCCATATCCTGGAAAAACTAAGGGGCGCTTATCGCCAATCTTTTGTCCGGATTCATTAAAGAAAATCGGATGATTCGTAACTCCTTCAAAAGTATGATGAGGAATAGAAGGAGTAAGAGTGGGAGTTACTGCAGAAATCATGGCAATTGGAAAAAGAGTAGCCACAATAACACCGAATAGAGCGGTAGCAAAGATTCTTTTTCTTTGTTTTGTTTTATTTTTCATATTTTTTATATTTTTTATT
>CAZDVN010000010.1:0-15087 GCA_964508955.1 uncultured Candidatus Saccharibacteria bacterium | reverse complement strand
GTTAGCTTCGCCACTGCAAGGGTCGACACTTGCAATAGCTAGTATTCATCGTTTACGGCGTGGAATACGAGGGTATCTAATCCTCTTCTCTCCCCACGCTTTCGTCTTTCAGTGTCAGGACTGTCCTAGCTGATTGCCTTCGCTTTTGGTGTTCCAATTGATATCAACGGATTTCACCCCTCCACCAATTGTTCCATCAGCCCCTAACATCCTCTAGTTTACCAGTTTTTCTCGCTTTTCCAAGGTTAAGCCCTGGAGCTTTAACAAGAAACTTAATAAACCACCTACAGACCCTTTACGCCCAATAAATCCGGATAACGCTTGGGGCACTCGTATTACCGCTACTGCTGGCACGAGTTTAGTCACCCCTTATTCCTAGGGTACAGTCAAAGTTCTTCCCCTAGAAAAGTGGTTTACAATCCGAAGATCTTAATCCCACACGCGACGTCGCTCGATCAGGCTTTCGCCCATTGTCAAATATTCTCGACTGCTGCCTCCCGTAGGAGTATGGCCCGTGTCTCAGTGCCATTGTTGGCGGTCAAGCTCTCACTCCGCCTACCCGTCATAGCCTTGGTGAGCTATTACCTCACCAACTAGCTGATAGGACGCAGACTCATCCTTTACCGAAAAATCTTTACCGTTTCCGGACTATCGGGAATTAGCCTGGATTTCTCCAGGTTATGCCCGAGTAAAGGGTTGATATCTACGTGTTACTAACCCGTTCGCCACTGCTGTATTGCTACAACCGTTCGACTTGCATGCCTTATCCACGTCGCCAGCGTTCATCCTGAGCTAGGATCAAACTCTCAAAAAAAATAGCGGAACAACTCTAAAAAACTTACAAAATTGTTCTCAAAAAAATCCTACTAAAAATGATTGCTGAAAATAAATTTTCAAGGAACGAAAGTACAGATAATAATACTCTTTCTTCTCTTAATTGTCAACTTTTCAAATATGAGCCGGCAGACGGATTTGAACCCCCGACCTACTGTTTACAAAACAGTTGCTCTACCACTGAGCTATGCCGGCAAAATTATTTTTTCTTCTTAATCGAAGTCCTTATTTCGTTCCAATAAGAATCGATTTCTTTTGCTCTATCTAAAGATCTTTCTCTTAACTTCAAAATCCAATCAGATAGTTTATTCTCAGCCTTCAAAAATAATATTCTAATTTTGCTTAATAATTTATGTAATAATAATTCTAATAAATTAGAATTTTCTTTAATAACTTCCTTTGTTCTCTTCCTGATTTTAGTTTTTAATTCTTTTTTTAAAAAAATTGATTCTGGCTCTGAAGCAACTTTAAGTTTAGGAATTTTTTTAAAAACTAAAGATACCAACAAAGAAAAACTGGAAATTGCAACTATTAAAGCAACTATTTCAAAATTCATACATCACAAATCTTTTAATAATGATATTCTCCCCTGTCTTAGCGATATATTCATTTATTAAAGATTGAATTGTTTTGCTGTCATCTTTTACCCACAATTGGCTCAAAAGACAAACTTCTTTTTTGTACTTATCTAACTTTCCTTTAATAATCCCCTCAACGATATCTTCTGGTTTGTTCATTTCACGAACCTGTTCTTTCATAATGCTTTTTTCTTTTTCCAAAACATCTTCTGGGATATCTTCTTCATTAATATATATTGGTCTCATTGCTGCAATTTGTAAGCAAATTTCATGAGACAAGTTTTGAAAATCTTCTCCTCTTGCAACAAAATCGGTTTCACAATTTATTTCTAGCAATACTCCGGCCTGTTTATTGGAATGGATATAGGAATCTATGATTCCAGCTCCGACTTCCCTTTCTGTTTTTTTCTGGGCCACTGCTTGCCCTCTCTTTTTTAAATAATCTTTTGCTGAAGCAATATCATTATTTGATTCCTCAAGAGCTTTCTTGCAATCACCCAAAGAAATTCCTGTCTCTTCTCTTAATTGTTTAACAAGTTCTATATCAACTGCCATTATTTTTTAATTTAATGCTTCTTCTATTTTATATAAAATATATTCTACTGAAGTATATGCATCGTCGTTTCCTGGAATAGGATAATCAAGCTCGTCTGGATTAATATTCGTATCAGCAATTGCTATAATTTTAACCTCACATTGAATCGCTTCTCTTAATGCAATTTCATCTTTTTCTACATCAACTATAAATATTGCACCTGGAAGCTCTTCCATGTCTTTCACTCCGTTAAATTTAACTCTCAATCTTTCCAATTCTTTTAACATTTTTAACCTTTCCTTCTTTACATATTTTTTTTCAAAATCTTCTTCCTTTACAGAAACTTCTAAATCTTTAAAATAATTAATTCTTTTCCTAATTTCTTTAAAATTCGTAAACAATCCCCCAATCCATCGTTCTACAACATAGGGACTATTACATTTCATAGCAACGGCTTTAACTAAATCTCTTGTTGCAACTTTAGTCCCAACAAAAAGAACTGCCTTTCCTTCACTTTTCAATTGATTAACAAAATCCATTGCTTCTGCTAATTTTTCTGCGCTTTTTTCTAGGTCGATTAGGTTAACCCTATCTTTTTGCTTAGCAACATATTCCTTCATTTTAGGATTTAATTTTGATTTGTCATGACCATAGTAAAGACCAGCCTGAATCATGTCATCTATTGAAATGTTATGATTTGTTTTTTTGTCTGTTTTTATTTCTTCCATTTTGTCTGTTTTTATTTCTTCCATATAGTAAGATATATAACACAAGAATTTTTAATTGGCAAGCGTTCCAAGTAAAAAATAACATTGATAATCTTCCTAAAATCAAAGATATATTGTTTTTTAAAAAAAACTCTTGATTTCTATTTTATTTCTTGCTATAAACTAATTATATGAAAAAAGAACTTCACCCAAAATATTTTGACAAATCTAAAACTCACTGTGCTTGCGGTGCTATTTTCGAAATTGGCTCCACCAAAGAAAACATGGAAATAGAAATTTGCTCTCAATGTCATCCCTTCTATACCGGAAAAGAAAGAGGATCTGACAGGGTAGGCAGAATCCAAAAGTTTAAAGAAAGAGCAGCTAAGCAGAAGAAATAGTTTTTATGTCTGAAGAAGAGCAAAAATACAATGCA
The DNA here is from genome assembly GCA_964508955.1 of uncultured Candidatus Saccharibacteria bacterium. Lineage (GTDB taxonomy): Bacteria > Patescibacteriota > Minisyncoccia > Minisyncoccales > Minisyncoccaceae > UBA2558. The sequence continues at coordinate 11,997 of CAZDVN010000010.1, read as the reverse complement.
ATTATCATGGAAATAAGAGCAGGGGTTGGTGGCGGAGAAGCCGCTCTTTTTGCTACAGACTTATCAAGAATGTACACAAGATATGCTCAAAATAAAGGATGGAAAATAAATGTTCTTGATTCAAGTGAAACAGAATTGGGAGGAACTAAAGGAATTACTATGGAAATATCAGGTAATGATGTTTATTCCCTATTAAAAAACGAAGCTGGAGTTCATAGAGTACAAAGAATACCAGAAACAGAAAAATCAGGAAGGATACACACTTCAACTGCGAGCGTTGCAATTTTACCTAAACCAAAAACAACTGAAATAAATATTAAACCTCAAGACATTAGAGCTGACACTTACAAAGCTTCTGGCGCAGGAGGACAGTATGTTAATAAAAGAATGTCAGCTATTAGAATAACTCATATTCCAACTGGAGAGGTTGTAACCTGCCAAACTGAAAGAAGCTTAGGTCAAAATAAAGAAAACGCTCTTTCTATTTTAGCGGCAAGGCTTATGGATAAAAAAATGCAAGAAATTGATAAGCAAATGACGGGAGCTAGAAGATCTCAAGTTGGAACATCATCAAGAGAAGAAAAGATCAGAACATATAATTTTCCCCAAAGCAGAGTAACTGACCATCGTATAAAAAAAAGCTGGCATGATATTGAAGGAATAATGGAAGGAAAGATAGAAAAAATGTTACAACAAGTTTCAGGAAAGAAAAAACAGGACTAAGTCCTGTTTTAAAATATTAATCTTTCACATGCAGTAGTCATTTCCCCCTTGTCAATATATTCTTGGATACACCACGACCTTGTCCCTACTTGACTAGCATAAGCGTTAGACCCCCCGTAATACCTTGAAGCAGCAGAATATTCTCCAGAAGTTTTACCTCCTCCTAATTTTTTAAGATATATGGCAGAAGCAGTAAATGAGTCTGTTAAGTTCCAAGGATCAACAACACTTTTACCGGTACTTTCTTTAACTTTATCTTCAACTTCTTTCCACGTACTTGGAATAAATTGTGCCGGTCCCATTGCTCCTCCAAAACCAAAAGGAACATATCCTGTTTTTGAACAAGCAATTGAACCATCGCTTCTAACCGTTGCCCCAGAATGTAAATAAGAACCTCTGTAAAGAGACACGCAATCATTAATCCAACAAGATACGGGAGTTTTTTCCATAACCCTTCCCGATGCCTTAATTATATCTATAAATATTGGAAGATCACGACTAGGATGAACAATTCTAGAGACAAGCTTTCCATTACTATAATGCCCTCCTCCTGTTTTTGTATCAGTAATATAACATTGACCAACATTTCTTCCTATGGCTGATTCTTGGCTAATAATTGCCAATAAGAATGCTGGCCTTACACCAACTAGGCTTCCTATTTTTTGTGCTAAATCTAGTGCTTCTCCAAAAGTAGGAGCCTTTTGATCATCTACCAAGCCAACCATCTGAATTAATTTTTTAGCAATTTCAGCCGCCTTTTCCTCTACCTCCTCTTTCTCTTTTAATTGAGCTTGGTATTGAGCTTCAGTTAATTTATATAAACCATCTTTTTCTATTTTCGTACTAGCCGATGCCTCTTTTTGAATTGCCTGAAGAGAAAGAAGACTTTCCCTTTCCCCTTTTTCTTCTTCTAATATTATTTTCTTATCTCTTAAATTAGAATCCAATTTTTGAAAATGATCAAGTAACTCCTGATTTTTAAAATTTAATGTTTCTAGATAAACCATATTATCAAAAAAATCAGAAATTGTTTTACTAGTTACTAAAATTTCTATAAAAGACTTTTGGTTTTGTTCTTTAACCGCTTTCAAAATTAATGCCATTTTTCCTTTTTGATTTTCTATTTCTTTTTCAGTTTCAGAAATAGTTATTTCTGTGTCTTTCGCCTGAAATTCAAGGCCCTTAATTGTAAGATTAGACTGATAAATTTGATAATTCAAATCTTTAATCCTTTGGCTTAAAGAATTAATCTGATTTTTTAAAGTATTTCTTTCTGCGCTTGTTTTTCCTATGTCCGTATCAATATCTTTTCTTTTATTTTCAAAATAAACTTGACATTGATTTAAAAATGATTGACATTCTTCATCTGTTGATTGAGCACACTTTGTTTTCCAGCCTTCCTTTTCGCATAATTCATTAAAATCAACTTCCCCGAAAAGAAAAGCAACAGGAAAAAATATTCCTGCTACTATTCCTAAAAATAATATTTTAAAACTTTTTAAAAGCATTTCTATTTGTCTTCAGTTTCTTCTATTTTTTTATTCTCTACTTTTTCTGGCTCTTTATCAATTTCTTCTATTGGTTGTGCTAATTCTTCCTCAACATTACTTATCTCAACAACCTGGACCACAACTTCTTCCAAGTCTTCAGAGACGATAATTACTCCCTCAGGAACCTTGATGTCTTTAATGGTTATAAAGTCATCGAATGTATTTAAACCAGAGACATCAATTGTAATTTTACTAGGCAATTTAGCAGGAAGAGCTTTTACTGTTAATTCTTTCATATTCGTAATCAATGTTCCACCAAGTTTTACCGCAGGAGCTATTCCAATTATCTCTAAATGAACCTCTGTTTCTACTTCCTCTTTTAAGTTTGGTTGATAAAAATCAACATGGATTAATTCACCAGTGATTGGATCTAATTGTGTAGCATAGATTAAAACAGGATAAACTTTTCCTTCTACTTCTAAATCAATTAATGTTTCTCCCACTTCTTTAAACATTTTTTGAACAATTTTCTTTTCTACTTCTAAAGAAAAATTATCTACTTCAGGACCATATAATACTGCAGGAATAAAATCACCTTTTTTGTAATCTCTTCCTGATTCTTTTCTAATTTTTGCGTTTAATTTTGTCATATATCTATATATATAATGGATTTTTGCTTTTTTTGCAATATCTAGACTATCTTTCCTTTTTCTATCTTCACTTTTTCTCCTATTTTATTAAGATTATCTTCTTCCTTCAAGAGTCCATTAAATGCTCCTTCTGCTTGAATACAAGCCGTAGCGTTTGCCATTCCTCTTCTAATTCCCCATTCAATATTCATATTTGATTTAATTAATCCTGATATAAAACCAGATCCAAATGCGTCTCCTGCTCCTGTTTTGTCGATTACTTTAACCTTACAAGAAAGAGCACTAAATAAAATATCTTTGTCGGAAACTAAAACTCCATCCCCTCCTTTCGTCACAACATTTATTCCATTGTGGACATCGTTTAATTCTCTCATTATTTCCATCTCATCTTTTATCCCAGTCAAAAGAGTAGCTTCTTCTAGGTTTAAAAAAAGAACATCAACTTTTTTAAGAGTTTCCTTCAACTTCTCCTTACCTAATGCTATTTGAGAATTTCCTAAATTTATAGCTACTTTAATTTTATTTTTCTTTGCAAAATCAACAATATTTTCAGTTTTTTTACTTAATTCTCCTGATAAGGGAGCGATATAAAACCATGCAGGAGAAAAATCAGACCAAAAAACATCTTCCATATCAAGCAATTCTGATGCCCCACGATAAGCTAAAACTGTTCTTTCGTTCTCAGAAGTATTTAATATTACTGAATTATTTGTTGGTTTATCAACTTTTTGAATAAAATCTATCCCTATCCCTGCTTCTTTCATTTGAGATATAATTTCTTTTCCTGGAATGTCATTTCCAACTGAACCACAATAGGCGACCTTAAGTCCTTGATTTAAAAAAGTAAAAGCCGAGTTCATTCCTCCTCCTCCTAAACTAAAATACATATCTTTAAGATCAATCTTAGATCCTAAGTTAAAAGCAACTGCATTCCCTGAAGAAAATTCTTTTCCTTTTATAATTTGTTTTTTAGGAATTTTTAAAAATATGTCAGACGTAGCTGAACCAAATGTTATAATATCAAACATGTTATTTTTTTTCACCTAAAGCTAAAATTGTTTTTATCACTGTATCAGAATTTAAAGAAATACTTTCAATCCCTTCTTCTACTAAGAACTTTGCAAAATCAGGATAGTCTGATGGAGCTTGACCACAAATTCCGCAATATTTATTTTTCGCCTTACAGGTTCTTATAACTTGCCTAATTAATTCCTTCACTGCTTCGTTATTTTCATTTCCAATATGGGCAAGGTCACCATTATCTCTATCTAAACCTAGCGTCAATTGAGTCAAGTCGTTTGAGCCAATACTCATTCCATCAAAAATTTCTAAAAATTGGTCTATCAAAATAACATTTGAAGGAATTTCACACATAACATATATAGGCATATTCTTATCGTCTAATCCAAACTTCTTAATAAGAGCAACGACTTCTTTTCCTTCTTCAACTGTTCTGCAGAAAGGCACCATTACGCAAATATTCGTTAATCCAAAAATCTCTCTTGCTCTCTTAATTGCTTCGCATTCCATTTTAAATGCTGGCTGAAATGAAGGATCAATATATCTACAAGCCCCCCTAAACCCAAGCATTGGATTAGATTCTTCTCCTTCATAGAAGCTTCCTCCAAGTAAATTTTTGTATTCATTAGTCTTGAAGTCTGAGAATCTAACAATGACTTTTTTAGGATAAAAAGCTGCTCCAATTTGAGCAATACCTTCTGCTAATTCATGAACAAAATATTCAACTTTATCAGTGTATTCTCTCGTTAGATCTTCAATTAAAAGAACATCTTCTTTGCTCAAGTCTTTTTTTAGTTTTTCGTAATTTAATAAAGCCAAGGGATGAATTCTAACCTTCTCAGCAATTATAAATTCTTCCCTGGCAAGACCAACTCCATCGCTGGGAAGAAAGGAAGCCTTGAATGCAGTTTCAGGAGCACCAATATTTAAATTAATCTTAGTTTTTAATTCAGGCATTTCTCCTAAATCATACTCCTTAACAGAATAAGAAACATCGCCTTCTAGTATTCTTCCAACTTGTCCACTGCTGCAATCAACTGTAACCATATCTCCTGTTTTAAGTTTTGTTGTCGCGTTTTTTGTTCCCACAACACAAGGAATTCCTAGCTCTCTAGAAATAATAGCCGAATGACAAGTTTTTCCTCCTTCATCAGTAATGACTGCCGCAGACATTGTTAGAATAGCATTCCAATCAGGGTCAGTCATTTTGGTAACCAAAACTTCTCCTCTCTTAAAGTCTTTCATTTTTTTAACATCAGTGATAACTCTGACAACACCTTTTCCAACTTTGCTACCAATGCTAATTCCTTTTAAGATAGGTTCCGCTGTTGAATCTATTTCATATTCTTCATAGGTTTTCTTTTTTTTGTCTTTCAAAGAATGGACTGTTTCTGGACGAGCCTGAACAATATATAATTCCCCTGTCTTTCCATCTTTTGCCCATTCTATGTCTTGAGGACAATTATAATGTTCTTCAATGCTGCAACCCCATGAAGCTAAAGTTATAGCCTCTTCATCAGTTATTGAATAAGTGCTTTCTTCTTCTTTAGAAGTAGAAATTTCTTTTATTCCTCCACTCTCTCTATAAATATATTTTCTATCTTTCCTTCCCATCTCTTTATTTATAATCGCCTTGTATCCTTCTTTCATTGTAGGCTTAAAAAGAAAGAATTTATCAGGAGTAACTCTTCCTTTAACTATAAGCTCTCCAATTCCCCAGATAGAATTAATTAAAACAACATCATCAAATCCTGTATCAGTATCAAGAGTAAACATAACTCCCGAAGAAGCTAAATCACTTCTAACCATTTTCTGAACTACTGCTGAAAGATAAACAGTCAATTGTTCAAAACCCTTGTCTCTCCTGTAAGCAATTGCTCTGTCTGTGAAAAGAGACGCGTAGCAATTTTTAACAGCCTCTAAAACGTCCTTAGGCCCCTTTACATTCAAATAGGATTCGTGCTGTCCTGCAAAAGAAGCATCTGGAAGGTCTTCTGCGGTAGCAGAACTTCTAACGGCAGTATCTGTGTCTTCTCCATATTCTTCGCAAAGCTTCTCATATGCTTCAATAATATCTTTTTTCAAGTCTTCAGGAAAATTTCCTTTCATGGTTAATTCTCTTGATTTTTTTCCTGCCATTTGAACATTCTCTAGTTTATTCAAATCTAAACCATCAAATAATTTTTCTAATTTTTTATCAATTCCATTGAAAGCTAAAAAATTTTGATAAGCTTCTGCAGTTGTCGCAAAACCATTAGGAATATTTATTCCTTTAGCAGTTAACTGAGAATACATCTCTCCTAGTGAAGCACTTTTACCTCCAACAACAGGAACATCTTTATTCCTTATTTCTGAGAAAAACAATACATTTTTTGTCATTTTATTTAAAAACCTGATCCGGAGAAAAGGCTGATTATGCTTATTATTAAAAAAAACAATATGAAGAGAACGTCTAGGATAAATATAATTGCATTTCCTTTTTCTTTATTCATATTTTATTAAATTTTTGATACTATTAACTGCTCTCATTGGCTCGAAATAATTAGGAATATTATTTTTTTTCAAATAATCTACCGCAGAAGAAACTGATTTCCCTCCTGCAAAACAACAAATAATTGGTTTTGTAGGATATTTTTTATTCAATCTGACAATTATTTTAGCATTTTTATCATGGTCTGTCATTATTTGAGGAGTAGATATAACAATCAATCCTTTGATATTTTTTTGTGAAAGCATTGCCTCTATTCCAATCTCGTACCTCTCAGGCATGGCATCACCAATTATGTCCAACGGATTAGATTTATTAACAACTTTCTTTAATCTTTCATTCAAAAAAGAAATTGTTTCTTTTCCTAAATCTGGAAGACATACTCCCAATTGGAAACAATAATCAGCTGCTAAAACACCAAGCCCCCCTCCATTGGTTATTATTCCGATACCGTCTTTACATCTTGGCTGTGAAGATAAAGCCCTCGAAGTATCTAAAAGCTCTTCTATTGTATCAACAAGAATAATTCCTGATTGTTTCATTGCTGACTTATAGATACTATAATCTCCCGCTAAAGATCCCGTATGACTTTCAGCCGCTTTTTTCCCTTTATCGCTTCTCCCTGCTTTTATCAAAACGATTGGTTTTGATATTTTTTTAGCAACCTCCATAAATCTTCTGCCATCTTTTAATCCTTCTACATAAACAGCTATGACTTTCGTTTCTTCATCATCTTTAAGATATTCAAAAAAATCAACTAATTCTAAATCTGATTCATTTCCGTAAGAAACAATCTTTGAAAAACCAATGTCGTAAGACATATCAATTACCGAATCAATTAACGCTCCTGATTGAGAAAGGAAGGCAATGGAACCTTTTTTGGGAGTTAAAGGTGCAAAAGAAGCATTAAGGTTGGCCCAAGAATTAATAATTCCTAAACAATTAGGGCCTATTAACGGTATCTTATTCTTTCTTACAATTTCTCTTATCTCGTCTTCTTCTTTTTGATTTCCCTCCTCTTTAAATCCTGCGGAAATGATAATAATTCCTTTAACTTTTTTTGAAACACAATCTAGGATAGCTTCCTTGACAAACCTTGCAGGAATAGCAATAACAGCCAAGTCAATTTCCTCTTGAACGTCTGTTATCTTTGGAATACACTTTACCCCTAGGACTGTTTTCTTGAAAGGATTAACAAAGAACACTTTTCTTTCTTGAAGACCCTCTAAAATGTTTTTTGCTAAGCCAATGCCAACAGTGTTTTTTTCCTCACTTGCACCAATCAAAGCAATTGACTTGGGATTAAATATACTTTTCATACAATTATTCTAAAATCAGCAACAAGCGCTTTATCCTTATTAATTATTATGGGATTAAAATCAATGGCTTCTATATGTTCTTCTTTCATAGAAAGATTTGATAAGCTAATTAAAATATCAACTAACTTTTGAATATTAACTTTTTCTCTTCCTCGAGCTCCATCTAAAATCTTAAAGCTTTTTAATTCTTTAATCATTTCTAGTGCTTCTTTTCTATTAATAGGAGCAACCCTAAAAGAAACATCTTTAATTATTTCAATAAATATTCCCCCTAATCCAAACATTATAACAGGACCAAATTGTTTATCTTTTTTCATGCCAACAGCAACCTCATTACCATAAGCCATTTCTTGAACTAAGAGTCCTTCAATATTCCTTCCTCCAATATTTTTCATCATTTCATCCCAAGAAAAATTAAACTGCTCTTCATTTTCTATGCCAATTTTAACTCCGTTAACCTCTGATTTATGAAATATTTTCTGGGAGTGAATTTTTAAAGCAACAGAAAAACCAATCTTTTTAGCAAACAAAAGAGCTTTATCCTTAGAGTTAAAAATTTCAGTTTTACAAAAAGGTATTCTGTATTTAGATAAAATTATTTCTGTTTCTTTGAAACTTAAAATATTCATTAAATTAATTTTATCTTAAAAAAGAGATAATGACAAATTTTTATTTAAAAAGGAGAAACGTCTTTCCATATCGGAGGATTAAATAGATAAACCTGTAATGGCTCTAAGACAGTACAAGAATATCCAGCTGAATCTGTCACTGTTAAAGACACCGAAGAATCTTCTAATTCACTAAATGTAATTTTTGGAGAAACCTCACTTGATTCTTCTGGAGTTCCTCCTACAAATAACCATGAATAAGTTGGCGTACTTTCGTTAAATGTTACTGAAGACTGTCCATCAAATTCAATTTCATTGTCTATGATAATTTGTTCTGGAACATGAGAAAAGACAACATGAGGAGAACCATGAGCTCTTTCGATAGTAAATGAACTTGCTACTAAACTTGATTTTCCCCCATTTTCACTTTCTGCTTCTATTTGCCAATAATATTCAGTTGACCAGTCTAATTTTTCATTATTCCATTCAGTCCCTAATAGACTAAGGAACATTTCAGATGAAGCGCTCTCTACGGGTCCCAAGGTTAAGGTGTTAATCTCAAAATTAATATCTTCAGAAATTTTAATAGTATAAAATTTTTGGGCAGAGTCTCCTGAATACGTCCAACTTAATTTAACAGCAAGACCATCATTTACTTTAGGAACAGTACTGTCATGCGCACAATAATAAATATTGCTTGTGAGGTTAGTTGCAGAAATGGAAGGAACATATTCAACTCCATAATTGCTTTGAGCACAAGATAAATCGTTTTGACAATTAAAACTTATCCAGCCAAGTTCGTCTGACCATGCCCATCCAAGAATATCTCCTTCGGAAAGGGAAAGACCATAGTCAGCACTATCGTAAATGTTAGGACCTAGTTTTATCCATCCCGTTTCAGAGTTTAAATATCTTGCCCAACCTACAATCTTTTTAGTATTTTCATCAAGTTTTGCATTACAAGGAGTTGATGGACAATCTGTTAGATCTGCCGAATTAAAACTTATCCAACCAATATTATCCGACCAAGCATAACCAGTTAAATAACCATCCGTGTCTATATTTGTTCCATGATTAAAGCTGATCCATCCAGTATTATCAGACCAAGCAAAGCCAGTAAAATTGTCATCCAAGCCCGAGTCAGCAGAAGAATAATTAATTATTAAAAAAAAAGTCAAGAAAAGCAAAAAGATAGATAAAATTTTTATTGTTAACAACTTTTTGTTTTTTGATTTTTCAATCATTTTTATGTGGAAGGAATTAAAAATATTTAAATTGATAGAAAATTTGCTCTAATTAAAAACCCTTTAAAATATCTATTGAAAAAGATTAAGTAGTCTCAATGAACTATTCTTTTACACAACGAACAGAATAACCAAATTTTTTGTAATAATGTCCGTAATGAATAGATGGACTTGTGTCTCCTGGATTCAATTGATGCCTAAAAGCGAAATTTCCAACGGAGGGAGAGGGAGTAGAACTCCAAAAGCCCGTAACGGTAGAAAGAGCAAAGGATGATACGTAACGAACACCAGTTATTTTTGCCTTAAAAGAACCATCTCTAAGAGTCCGTGATTCATCATTTCCAGCATAATTTTTTGAAGTATCGTATTGAAATTGATTTTCACAATCAATCGTACAAACCGATCTTTCAAGGTCTATCAATTCATTATTTGTTGGCAATCTCCATCCCGATGGGCAAGCGCGGCCAAGCTCTAATTCCTCAATCTCTTCTTCTGTTGGAAGACCAATAGCTGCATAGACATAATGATCATCTTCAGGTTCAGGAGCAGTCTCTGCCCACCAACAAATGTTATTTTTTACTGCTGCGGGCCAATTGTATAATACTCCAAGTTCTTTATAATTATCTGTTCCTTTAGCTGCTGCAACATCTATTCCATCATAGCCATATACATAATAATAAGGGTCTGTTTCGCTTCCGTCAGAAGCAGGACTAACGCTAGGTAGATATTTTAAGTTTTCCGCCATCCAGCAATTCCCACCCATCTCAACTGTAGAATATACGTTATAATCTCTAATGTCAGTAAAGCTTGCCCCGCAAGTCCAAATAGTTTCTCCTCCTGTCCAGCCAGTAGAAGCTATTTCAGAAGAAGCGAAATAATAAAAAGGCTCAGCAGAAGGATCTTCTTTAGAAACAGCAGAAATAATAAAAGATGTTCCATCAGAAGAATAAGTATACAAAACCTTATCATCAGAAGTGGGAATAGAAGGAAGATATGGAGATAGTTTATCAAAAAGCTGCTCAGAACAATCTTCTTCTCCAATGGTACATTCTAAAATAGGAACATTATTGTAATTATCAGAACTATAAGCCTCAAGACCGTTTTTAATTATTTCCATATCTGCTACTATCCTTACATCATTACCAATATTTTTGCTTCCTTGAATATTGATAATTACAAAACCTGTAAGGATAGAAATTGCTAAAATCACTAGTAACATTTCAACTAGGGTAAATCCCTTTCCAAAAACATTTTTAATACTCATATTGTTTTTATTTTATTGATTATATTAATCATTAATAATCTCAATAATATCTGGAATTTCTACTTTGCAGCAAACTTTTTTAGGATAAGCATTACAATCACCAACATGAAGATTTGTACTATCGTTTTCATTTCCAGAAATAGAAACTACACAATCATATCCTTCTTCTTCAGAACAATATTCGTCAAAAACAGATGATTCATTAAATGAATAGAAACATGAGACTTTTTTGCCTGGAACAGATAAACAAACATCTTTAGTGTATGTGTTTCCCGTAGATAAAACCTGCTCTACGTGAGAATTTGTTGATTGATAAAGTTTTAATATAGCAATGCCTCCTTGGTCTGGACATTTATTTTCAAGATTGGGAGCCTCACAACAAACCTTACTAGTGTAAACAGGAGCATAACTAGGGTTATTCTCATCTTCTGTCATTTCAGCATGGCCTCCAAACTTGCTAGATATATTAAGAACATTGACGGAATTGATGGAAGCATCATCAGAATTTTCCTCAGAAACTTGGCAAACACCATCCTCAACAATGCGACAAGAAAGAAGACTAGAGTGACTATATGCGATGCAAGAAGAACTTGCTCCATCATTAATACCTAAACAATTCCAAAGCCAACCATATCCTGGTTCGTAAATAAAATTATTTTCTTCATCAAGCCCTCCCAACGTTCCCGAAAAACATAAATTAGAGTCAGTCTCTTCGGGAGCACTTTCAAGAAAAGAACGGCTCGTACTTCCGCAAACTCCAGCAATAGGAAAATCGGTTATAGGAATAAATTCTTTAGAACAATCATACTCTTCCACTGTGCCATTAATAGAATCATAAACAGAAATTGTACAAACTTCTCCCTGGAGAGAAAATTTATATTCAAATCCATCTTCTGGTTCTGGAAGAGGTCCTATAATTTTAGAAAGGTCTTCTAAGAATAGAGGATCACAATTCGAATTCTTTCCGCTTAAAACGCACTCTTCACTTTCCGGAAGATAATTATCATAATTTTCATTTCTATAAGAAACAATTGCATTTTTTAATATTTCAACATCTGCTGCTCTTTTTGTTTTGACCACAATCTCTTCCCCTCCTCTAAAGTAAATAAAAATAAGACTAGAGAGAATACCAATCACAACAACGACAACAATTAACTCAACTAAAGTAAATCCTTTTTTAGACATATTTTT
>CAZDVN010000009.1:0-15124 GCA_964508955.1 uncultured Candidatus Saccharibacteria bacterium | reverse complement strand
GAACCTAGATTAACGGAGTCAAAGTCCGTCGTCCTACCATTAGACGATCCCACAAGATGGTATTATATCCCTATCGATTCAATGATTGCTAACTCAAGAGGAAGTTGCTGTATGGAAGCATACTTACTCTTATTGTCAGCTTCTATTAAAAGATTAAGGGACTTTTTTAAGAACTCTTCTTCAAGGCTCTCTGCTTGTTTCTTTGCAATACTTATTGATTCTTTTGTTTCTCCTGGCATTATTGATTCAGTCAAACTAATATCAATCTTAAGAATAAGCAATTTTCGTAAATAGTCAATAATGGCTCTTGTGAATCCAGGGATATCTATTCCCTTTTCAATTTGATCACTCAAGAATCTTAAAGCTCCTGCTTTGTCCTTTTTAATTAAAAATTCTGTTAATTCAATTGCTAAATTAATACTAACAATTCCTAAAATAGTTTGAATGTCTTCTACCTTAATTTTACTTTCAGGTAAGAAATTAAGAATTTGGTTTAATGTTCCTTCTGCATCTCTCATTGATCCTTCTGATCCAGCGGCAATCATACTTAATGCTTCTGGCTCAATATCAATGTTTTCTTTTTTACAAATGATAGAGAGTTTTTCAATCAATTCTTTATATGAAAGTTTATGAAAATCAAATCTTTGACATCTTGAAGCAATAGTAGGAATCATTTTATGTGCTTCAGTAGTAGCAAGAATGAAAATTGCATATGCTGGTGGTTCTTCTAATATTTTTAAAAGAGCATTAGCGGCATCTTTTGAAAGTTGATGTGCTTCATCTAATATGAGGACTTTGTATTTTAAAAAGTTAGGAGCAAACTGAATACTTTCTTTTATACTTCTTATCTCGTCTATTCCTCTATTAGAAGCAGCATCTATTTCAATAATATCAATAGCCTTGCCTTCGTTTATTTCTAAGCATGACGAGCAAGCATTACATGGTTCAGCTCCTTGCAAATTTTGACAATTAATTGCTTTAGCAAAAAGTCTTGCCATTGTAGTCTTCCCTGTTCCTCTATGTCCGGAGAACAAATAGGCATGAGAAATTCTCCCTGAAGATATTTCATTAATGATAGTTTTAGTTACATGTTCTTGGCCTATGAATTCCTTAAAACTAGAAGGCCTATATTTTCTGTATAATGCTAAGTTTGCCATGAAATCATTGTATTATTTTTTTCATTAAAAATCAAATTAAAAGAAAAAAACCTATCTTTATTTAAGATAGGTTATGGGGGTGGGGTTGGGATTATTCGGGGGTGTGGAAAAAGAACCTGATAATTTTTTCTTTACAAATTATTTTGTAAATTAAGATTATCATTTTGTTTATTATAGTTATCTTAAGTTTTTTGTCAATAGCAATAACTTACAATAAAAAAGAGTGTCGTTTTTTGATTAAAGTAAAATTAAATAAAAAAAATCTACCTTTTATATTTTTTATATTGTTAAAAGGTAGAAAAATGGCTAACGCAGATAGGAAGTTTGAATCTTTGTTTATTGTTTTTAAAAACAACCTCCTGTTCTCCTTAGAGAACCATTTCCCTCCCTTCTTTATGTTTAAAGAAGATCATAAGGAGCAGTAACTATAACTAACAGTATGGATTATGTCAATATCTATGATTAATAATAAAAAAAATCTACCTTTTATATTTAATATTGTTAAAAGATAGACATATATGTATGACGAACAAATGGAGATTTTTTGTTCCCCTAGGAAGGAAGGTGAACAAAATGTTTTTCTGAAATATATTCTTGATCTTTTAAATACCTCCTGCTCCTTTTGGAGCTTTATCCCTCACTTCTTCACGAGAAAAGAAGGTCATTGGGAAAACTAACTATAACTAATAATATGGATTTTGTCAATACGTTGACAAAAGAGAAGGCTTTGTTAAAATAGACATAATGATAAACAAAAAGATAAATCAAATCTGCTGTTGTTGTCCCTTTTAGACTAAGAGATTGGTTTTCTTAAAGATATACTTTTTCCTTCTAATCTCTTAAACAAGAGATTTTTTTGTTAATAATTAAAAAGTAAACATAATTAAAATGGAAATAATAAAAACAATTTTGGACTATATTGGAAACACTCCCCTTGTGAAGATCGAAGAAGAAAATGATTCCAAAATATTTGCTAAGATGGAAGGATTTAATCCAGGAGGATCAATCAAAGATAGAATTGCTCTTAATATGATAAATGAAGCCGAAGAAAGAGGGATTATAGTTAAAGGAAGAGATACCTTGATAGAACCTACCAGTGGAAATACTGGTATTGGTCTTGCAATGGTGGGAGCGATGAAAGGATACAAGGTTAAAGTTATTATTCCAGAAACAACGAGTGTTGAAAAAATTAAAATGATCAAGGCTTACGGAGGAGAAGTTATTCTTGTTGAAAGCTTAAGATATAGGAAGTTTGCAATTAATGATGCAAGAGCGATGGCTAAAAACGGAGGAGGTTTAGTTTTCTTAAATCAATATGAAAACTCGGGTAATCCTGATGCTCATTATCATAAAACCGCAGAAGAAATAATTGAACAAATGAAAGGTATAAAAATAGATTATTTTGTTGCTGGGATGGGAACGGGAGGAACTATTACGGGAATAGGAAGAAAATTAAAAGAAAAATTTCCTGACGTTAAGGTTATAGGAGTTCAGCCAGTACAGAATCAAATAATAGAGGGATTAAGGTCTCTTAAGGACGGGTTTGTTCCCCCTATTATGGATTTAGACCTAATAGATGAGATTTATGAACTAGAGGCAGTTAAGGCTCTAGAAACAAAAGAGGACCTTTCTAAGAAAGGAATGCTTGTAGGACCAAGCTCAGGAGCTGCTATGTATGTTTCTAGGGAGATATGCCATAATAACAAAGGAGTGAATGTCGTCACCGTCTTTCCTGACAGAGGAGAAAGATATATTTAAATAAAATAAAAATATGAAAATATACAATAGTTTAACTAAAAAAAAGGAAGAATTTAAACCTATAGATAAGAACGAGGTTAAAATGTATGGTTGTGGTCCAACCGTTTATTGGTTTGCCCATCTTGGAAATCTAAGAACATACATTTTTGAAGATATTTTGAAAAGAACCTTGGAATACAATGGATATAAGGTTAAGCATGTGATGAACATTACCGATGTTGGTCATTTAACTTCTGATTCTGACTCTGGAGAAGACAAATTAGAAAAAGGAGCAAAGAAAGAAAGAAGAACTGTTTGGGAAATTGCGGAATTTTACACAGATTTCTTTAAAAAGGACTTAGAGCTTTTGAATATTAAAGAACCTAACATTTGGGTTAAAGCAACTGACACGATTGATGATCAAATAGAATTAATAACAAAATTAGAAAAAAGAGGATTTACATATGTAATATCTGATGGAGTATATTTTGATACTTCTAAATTAGAAAGCTATGGAAGACTTTGGGGAGCAAAAGAAAGAAAAGACATGAAAGGAAGAATTGCCGAAGTTAAGGAAAAGAAAAATCAAGCAGATTTTGCTTTATGGAAATTTAGTCCTAAAAATGAAAAGAGACAAATGGAATGGAATTCTCCTTGGGGTATTGGTTTTCCTGGGTGGCACACAGAGTGTGTTGTGATGAGTGTTAAGAATTTAGGAATACCTTTTGATATTCATTGTGGTGGAGTTGACCATATTTTTATTCACCATACTAATGAGATCGCTCAAGCTGAAGCCGCATACTCTAAAATTCCAGCTAACTACTGGATGCATGGAGAGTTTTTAAACTTGAAAGATTCCAAAATGAGCAAATCTTCAGGAACTATTATTACTCTTAAAACCTTAAAGCAAAAAGGATTTAGTCCTCTTGCCTATCGTTACTTATGCTTGAATACTCATTATCGCTCAAAGCTTTCTTTCAGTGATGAAAGCATGGAGTTTGCTGAAAATAGCTTAAATAAGCTTTATGAAAAAGCATTTGAAGTTTTTCATAGTAAAAAAACAAAAAACACTAAAGAATACGAAGATTATAAGAATCACTTTAATGAATACATTGATGACGATTTAAATACTCCTTCAGCTTTAGCTTTAACCTGGGATATGTTGAAAGATAAAAACTTACCTGATTCTGATAAGCATGAAATCTTGATAGATTTTGATAAGGTTTTTGGATTAGGTCTTTCTTCAATTGAGACAGGTAAAACTAATTTAGATTCAAAGTACATTATCAAGACATATAAAAAAGACTTGCCTGTTTGGACAAGTGACATAAAGGTTGTTCCTAAAGAAATCAAAGTTTTAATTGAAGAGAGAGAAAAAAATAGAAAAAATAAAGAATGGGGAAAGTCAGACGAGATAAGAGAAAAAATTGAAAAACTTGGCTGGCAGGTAGAAGACTCAGGAGAGAAAACAATTATCAAAAAAAATTTAACTTTTTAATTTCTTGCAAGTTTCATAAAAATTTAGAACCTCATCAGCTACTTTTTCCCATGAGTATTTTTTAGATTCTTCAATCCCCCATTCCCCCATTTCTTTTCTTAGTTTTTCATCTATAACTAATTTTTCTATCTTAGAAGCAAGTTCTTCTTCATTTTTTGGTTCGGCTAAAAATTCTTCTCCCTTTGTCCCTCTTAACAATTCTTTATATCCAATATTAGAGAATCCTGTAACAGGTTTTCCGCAGGCCATTGCCTCTAAAAGAACTATTCCAAAACTTTCTCCAAATGGAGCAGGGCTACAATAAATGTCACATGTTCTGAAATATCTTGGAACAATTTCTCCCACTTGAGTTCCTTCCCAGTGAACTTCCTTTAGATTGTTTTCTTTGGCATATTCTTGGCATTCTTCTTTCAAAGGTCCATCTCCAACGATTATTAGTCTTAGATTATCGTGCTTTTCTTGAAGAATTTTGTAAGCTTTTAAAAGATAAATCAATCCTTTTCTTTCTTCTATTCTTCCTAAAAATAATATATTAATTTTGTCTTTTTTAAATTTATCGATTTTTTTAATTGAAGGATTAAACTCTTCTAAGTCAATACCGTTAGGTATTACCTTCTTAACTCCTCTAAATTTTTCGAGCAAATCTAAGGTTAAAGAAGCTACTCCTATTATTCCAGAAACATGATCATTAATAGTACCGTTTAGGGCTTTTACCATTTGTTCCATAACAGGGCTTGCTTCGATATTTGCATGTACAGTAATAATATTTAAAGTTTTAGATTTTTCTAATACCTGTATTGCTGAAGGGGCTATAAAATTATGAAAATGAAGAACATCAAAGTTTTCTTTTTCTAATACTTTCTTGATGGCCATAGGATTAAAATTCAAAACAAAATCTCCTTGCGTTCCCCCAATATTAATTGGAATAGAGGTACCTAAAAGAATGACATTGTCGTCATATTTTTCGTGTAATTTTCTCCTTGGCACAATTATTTTAGTTTCTATTCCTCTTTTTTCAAATTCTTTAGATAATCCTAAAATATGATTTTTAACTCCCCCAGGATTAGCGAAGGAATGAAAAGTAATAAATCCAATTTTCATATAATTGACGAGTGATTTTTTGTTTGTTACATTATATCTAATGAATAAAGAAACTTCAAGCCTAAAAATTCCTCCTCAAGACATTGAAGCTGAAAAGAGTTTATTAGGCTCTTTAATGTTAGATAAAGAAGCCATTACTAAAATTGCTGATATTTTGCGTAGAGAAGATTTATATAAAACAAACCATCAGCATATTTATCAGGCCATGGAAGATTTGTTTACAGCTGGAGAACCGATAGACTTAATTTCCGTTTCTTCTAAATTAAAAGAAAGGAATCAGTTAGAAAATATAGGAGGAAATACTTACTTAACTGAATTGATAAACACTGTTCCCACTGCTAGCCATGTTTTAACCTATGCTAAAATTGTTCAAAAAAAGAGAATCTTAAGAGATCTTATTGAGGCTGGATCAGACATAGGTTTAATGGGATACAGAGAAGAGCAAGAAACTGATGAGCTTCTAGATTCCGCAGAAAGAAGAATATTTGGTATTACTCAAAAAAATTTAACTCAATCTTTTCTTCCGATTAAGCCTTATCTAGAAGAAGCATTTGAAAGAATAGATAAAATATCAAAACAGAAAGGAGCTATCCGAGGAATTTCTACTGGCTTTCATCAGCTAGATTCAGTTTTATCAGGACTTCAAAATTCAGACCTTGTTATTCTAGCGGCTAGACCATCAATGGGTAAGTCAAGCTTGGCATTAGATATTGCTAAAAATGTTGCTTTAAAAGAAAAACTTCCTGTTGGAATTTTTTCTTTGGAAATGTCTAAAGATCAACTTATAGATAGGCTCATTAGTTCAGAATCAAATATTGATTCATGGAAAATTAGACAAGGAAAGCTTTCTTCTTCGGGAGAGCAAAATGATTTTGTTAGAATTCAGCATGCTCTAGGTGTTCTTTCTGAAGCTCCAATATTTATTGATGATGCTTCTTCTTGTAGTGTTTTGCAAATGAGGGCAATGGCAAGAAGACTTCAAGCTAGCCATGGATTAGGGCTTATCATCGTAGACTATTTACAGTTGATTGAGCCTAATAATAGAATTATGAACAGTGTTCAACAAATAACAGAAATTTCCAGACAATTAAAAGGGCTTGCCAGAGAGCTAAACATTCCTGTTTTAGCTCTTTCTCAGTTATCAAGAGCAGTTGAACAAAGAACCCCTAAAATTCCTAGGTTGTCAGACTTGAGAGATTCTGGTTCCATTGAGCAAGACGCTGACGTCGTTTTATTTATTTATCGTGAAGATATTTATCAAGAAGAAAGTCCCAAAAAAGGGTTAGCCGATATTATCATTGCTAAGCATAGAAATGGTCCTGTCGGAAAAATAGAGTTATTTTTTGATAAACAAAGGGCCTGTTTCAGAAGTATTGAAACAAGCCAGGAATTCTCAGATAAAGATATTAATTTTTAATTTCTATAATCTCAACTTCAGTATAAAACTGTTTGTGTCCTTTCTTAACCTTGTATCTTTTCTTTGGCTTTTTCTTGTAAGTCATTACTTTCGCATGTCTTCCTTGTTTTATAATCTTTGCAATCACTTCAGCTCCTTTAACCAAAGGCTCTCCAATCATTAATTCTTTATCATTCTCAAGCAAAAGAACATTATCAAAAATGACCTCAGAACCTTCTTCTTGGTCAATTTTTTCTATTTTAATCTTATCGCTTGGGGAAACCTTGTATTGTTTTCCTCCTGTTTTTATTACTGCTAACATATTTTTAAATTAATTAATACTGTCCCTTTATATCATTTTCTATATTAAGAGTCAATATGAAAAAAGAGGGATTAAATGTTTATTATTTATACCCCGAAGAATAATTCGGTGATTATGAAGAAAATGTATATGAATAAAAGAAAAGCAGCTTCTTTTTTGCTAATTCGGCTATCTGTTTTGACAAAAACAAAAAAGAAAAATATAGCTATAAATAAGAATATTCTAGCAATTAGAAATGATGAGAAATTAGAAATATGAATGGGAGTAATTATGGCTACGATTCCAGTTACCATTGTGGCGCTAGAAACAACAGCCCCCATTAAGCTTCCTAAAATCATCCATTCTAATCCTTTTTTAGCGGCACTTACAGCAAAAAATATTTCAGGAGCACAATTACCAAGACCTAGAATAAATAATCCTATTATCATGACAGAAACATCAAAAGATTCTGCAAAGAAAACCGATGATTTTACTATTAAATCAGAAGCAACAGCAAAGATAATTAAACAAAAAATAATCTTAAATATTCCACTAAAAGACTTCTCAAAGCTTTTCTTAATTGGTTGGTCATCTTCGCAGACTTTGATAAATCTATCTTTTTTAGAAAAAAGCCATATTATATAGAAAATGAAAAAACCAATTAATATCATTCCATCTATTCTTGAAATAACTCCATCCCAGGCAAGAAATACTGGTAAGGCCGCAGCAATTGAAGTGAAAATTAAAGAATCATGAATGGTTTTGCTCTTAGCTGGTATTCCTTTTTTAGCAAAAAGAGCGGCCAATGCAACGGCAAGAGTCATATTAATAACACTTCCTCCAAGACTGTCACCAAAAGAAAGTTCTGGGATTCCCTGAAGAGCTGAAGATATTCCAACGAATAGGTTGGGTAAAGAACCAACAAAAGCCATCATCAAAAAAGAAACAACAAATTCTTTCCATCCTAAAAATTTAGCAATCCTATTAAAGCTTTTTACAATCAATTCTCCGGAGAAATAAAAAGCAACGCAAGATATTAAGAAAGTAGCAATGTAAAATATTATTTCCATTTGTTTTAATTTTTAATGTGATCCCAACCGGATTCGAACCGGTGTTACTAGATTGAGAATCTAGTGTCCTAACCCCTAGACGATGGGACCCTTAAGTAAAATAAAAATAGCATAGTTACTATTATTTGTCTAAGTTTTCTTTATTATTAGGGGGTATTTGTAAATAATCTATAATATATTTTGAAAGCTCATTAAAGATTGGAACGGCAGAATATTCAGAAGTTTTCACTTTTTGAGCATTATCTAGCTTCACTAATATTATAAAACTTGGATCAAGGGCTGGAGCAAAGCCCATGAATGTTTGCCAGGTGTGGTCTGAATAACCAGATTTGTTTATTCCTAAAGAGGCATAGGGAACTTGAGACGTTCCAGTTTTTCCTCCAATATAATAACCTTCTATTTGTGCCAAATGCCCAAAACCATTTTCAATAACATTAATTAGCATATTTCTTATCTTTAGACTTGTTTCTTCAGATATTATGTCTTCCCTTTTTATTTTTGGTTCTATTTCCTTATTGTTTATTTTCTTAACAATATATGGCTTATAAAGAGTTCCGCCATTAACTATTGCAGAAAAGGCTGTTATTACTTGAAGAGGAGTCATTGCTATGCCTTGCCCAAAAGAAGTTGTCGCAAAACTAACTTCTATTTTATTGTCTAGCGCTTTTTTTAATTCATTATTTTTTGAATAAACTTCTCCTGCTAAATCTATGTTAGTCTTTTCAAACAAACCGAAATCCAACAAATAATTATAAAACTTTTGATGTCCTACTTTTTTTTCTGCAAAAATAACTCCTGTATTTATAGATCTTTCGAGCACTGTATTCATGCTTACCTCTCCCCATGCCTTATTGTTAAGGTTAGAAACACGGTATGTTCCAAATTGAACGTAACCTAAGTCATCATTAAAGATTGTCTCTGGGGTTACAACGCCTTCGTTAATAGCGATGGCCATTGTTATTGGTTTAAATATTGAACCTGGTTCAAATATTTTTTGTATTGATGAATTTTGAAAATTTTCAATTGATTCGTTTTTATAATTATTAGGATCAAAACTAGGAAATTGTGACATGGCAATTATTGCTCCGCTGTTAGGATCCATAATAATTATTTCCCCTCCTTCTGCATCGTATTCTTCTATTCCCTTTTTCAATATTTTTTCAGTCATAAACTGAATATTGTAGTCTATGGTTAATTCTAAAGAAGCCCCATCAATAGAATCTTTTTCTGAAATATTAAGTAAAAAACTATAAGGGTTTTTTTCTCTTTCTTCTATTCTTAATTTTCCTTTCAATTCTTCATCGTAATAGCTTTCTAATCCATATTGTCCGATTCCCTCTTGATTGATGAATCCTATTATTTGAGAGGCTGTTTTTTCTGCTGGATAATATCTTTTATTTTCATATCCTATATATACTCCACTTAAGTTTAGATTATTAATTTCTTCAACTTTTTCTATTGTAATATTTTTTTCTATTACGTTATAAAAACTGCCCTTTATATTTGCTAAATTTAAAAAAAAAGAACTTTTTTTCCCTGTAACTTCAGAGAGTATTTTTGCTGTTTCCTCTTTTTCTTTAATTTCTTCAGGAGATATAAAAAGATAAGGTTCTTTATTATTTATGGCTAGAATTTCTTTACCGCTAAAATAAATTAATCCTCTTTCTCCGTGCTTTTCTACTAGGCCAATGTGTTGTCCTTGTGCCATCTCTTTATAATAAGCCCCTTTATTTATTTGGAGATCATAAAGACGATACAAGATAATAAAATTTATGATAAAAACCACTATCACAAAGATTCTAGTACGCCAATTCTTAAAAAACATATTCTAATTTTTAGCTAAAGATATTTCTGGGATAATAACATAGCTTATATTGCCTGAGATTAATTTTTGGAAACCTTGCTCAAGTATTTTTTCTTCAGCATTTTTTAAATTCTTTTGTTTGGATATTTTTAACTTTAACTCGTCTGTTTCTTTTCCTAGCTCAATAGCAATTTCAGTTTTTTTCCCTATGGTATATGCATTTTCAGACATTTTAGTCATTTGTAAAAGATAAAAAAATGATAATCCTAATAAAGAAAAGAATAACGATGATATTATAATTTTTCTCCTTAATTTTTTAATTTTTATCATATTTTATATTTTTATGGCTATTCTTAATTTTGATGACCTACTTCTTGGATTTAATTCGATTTCTTTGTCTGTTGGAATAATCGGTTTTTTTGTTATTATTCTTATGTTTCCTTTTTTCTCTTCTTCTTTCATGAAATTTTTCACTATCCTGTCTTCCAGAGAATGGAAAGAAATCACTACTATTTTTCCTCCTGATTCTATAACTTCTAATGCTTGCGGGAGAGTCTTTTCAATGTTTATTAATTCATCGTTAACTTTTATTCTTAAAGCTTGGAACGTTCTTGTTGCAAAGTGTATTTTCGAATGTCCTTGCTTTGTCGCTGAGCTTATTATTTCAACTAATTGCGATGTGCTTTTTATTCTCCTAATTTTTCTTTCCTCGCATATTTTCTTTGCTATTTTTCTGCTAAATTTTTCTTCTCCATATTCTCTTAATATTTTTTCAATTTCTTCTTCCTTGTATTCATTAACAACTTCTTCAGCTGATAATCCGTTACCATAATTCATCATTAATGGTTCATCTTTGTTAAAACTAAAGCCTCTTTTACTTGAATCAATATGGTAAGAAGACATTCCGACATCAAACAATATTCCTGAAACATTATTAAAATTATTTTCTTCTACAATTTTTTTAAGGTTTACGTATGAATCATTTACTGCAATTAATCTTTCTTCTTCGTCTAATTTGTCAAATATTTCTTTGTCTATCTCTATTCCCAAAACTTTTCCTTTAGGTCCATTATTTTTAAGAATTTCTCTCGTGTGCCCTCCGCTACTCATTGTACAATCAATATAATTTTTATTTGGTTGAGGATCTAGGTATTCTATGACTTCTTTTAGTAAAACGGGTATGTGCATTTTATATTCCTAATTCTTTTAATCCTTCGGCTATATTTTCAACTTGAACATCGGTAGTGTCTCCATATTTTTTCCATCTTTCTTCATCCCAAATTTCTATTCTGTCGTATAGTCCGGCAATAACAACTTTTTTATCTAACTTAGCGTAATCTTTTAAATAGTCAGGAATTAAAATTCTTCCTAGGCTGTCTAGCTTTACATCCATAGCCCCTGCAATCATCACCCTTGAGAAGCTTCTTGCACTTAACTGAGATAAAGGAAGTTTGCTTAATTTTTCTGCTAATTCGTCCCATTGTTTTTGGGGGTATAAAAAAAGGCAACCATCTATTCCTCTTGTTAGAATGGCGCCATCAGATAAAACATTTCTAAACTTAATGGGGACAGTTAGTCTTTTCTTTGGGTCTAAATTAAAATTGTATTGGCCGATTATCATTTATCTATTTTTAACACTTTTCCCCACTTATTTACACTTTAGAGTCATTTTACACCACTCTAAAAAACTTGTCAACCACTAAAAAACCCTTGGATTTCCAAGGGTTTTTATATGAGTATAATTTTTTTATTTATATGATAGATATTTCGAAGCTTTGTGGATCTATTGTTATTGTGCTTCCGTTAGGAATTGAGCTTTTAAGTATTTCTTTTGCAAGGCTGTTTTCAATCTTATCTTGAATAGTTCTTTTCATTTCCCTAGCTCCGAACATTGGGTTATAGCTTAATTCAACAATTTTTTCTTTTAGTTCTTCTGTTATTACCAATTTTATCTTCTTTTTGGCTAAATTTTTATTTATTTTCTCTAGCTGTAGCTTGGCAATTAATTTTAACTCTTCTTTAGTCAAAGACTTAAAGACTATAACGCCGTCGAATCTATTTATAAACTCAGGCCTAAATGTTCCCTCTTCAAAAATTTTAGAAAGAAGCTCTTTCTTAATTTCTGAAACTTCTTTTTCATTTTCAATTGCATCCAGTATTATTTTATATCCAGCATTTGATGTTGCGATGACAATAGTATTTTCAAAGTTTATTTTTCTTCCAAAATTATCGTTAACGTATCCTTCGTCTAAAATTTGAAGAAAAATATTTAAAAGATTAGGGTGGGCTTTTTCTATCTCATCTAGCAAAACTAGGGAAAATGGTTTTTCTTTAACCTTTGTTGTTAATATTCCTTCTTGAGAGTCTGATCCTAACAATCTAGCAATATCTTCCATCGTTTGAAATTCTGACATATCTAATCTTATAATTTTTTCTTCTGACTTGAAGTATGTTTCAGCTAAGGCTTTTGCTGTTTCTGTTTTACCAACTCCAGTAGGCCCTAAGAATAAAAAGCTTCCCATGGGTCCCTTCCTTGTTTTAATTCCGGATCTTGCCCTTCTTAAGGAAGAAGATATTTCCTTTACGGCTTCTAATTGCCCCACAATTCTTTTATGAAGAATATCTTCCATGTTTAAAAGGATTTCTTTTTCTGAGCTTCTAATTTTTCCTACTGGTATTTTAGTTTTTTCTGAAAAAAGCAAATCAACATCTTCTGGTCTAATTACTATACTTGTTTCATAAACAGCGGATTCTTCTAATAGGTTAATTGCTTTTTGGGGAAAAGGGAAATCAAAAATATATTTATTACAAACATTAGTAATTTCCTTTAAAGAAGCATAAGAAAAGAATTTTTGATTTGCCATTTCTAGAGCAAAAACTCTATTCTCAAGAATTTGAATGGTTTCGCTTATTTTCATTTCTTCTATTTCTATTCTTTGGAATTGAGATAATATAGATGGTTTATTCTCGATATATTTGTGAAGTCCTTTGTAAGAAGTTAAGCAAATTGTTTTGAATTGAGGAAAATAAAGATAATTGCTCATTATTCTAGAAATATCAATTATTCCAGCTTTTTTCTTTGCTCCCAAAAAATCATGAAAATCATTAATAATAAGAATAACATTACCAGCATGAACAGCCTCTTCAAAACATCTATTTAATATGTTTTCCATTCCTTCATGAGAAGTGACATTAGATGACAAGGAGATTATGTCTAATTCAACAAAACGCTTTCCGTTTAATTCCTTTATGGATTGATTGATTAAGCTTTTTTTTATTAAGCTATGAATAATATTTTTTTTTCCTACTCCAGGTTCTCCTATCATCAATGCATTTCCTCCATTTTTTTTAGATAAGATTCTTTCTAGCTGTTCTACTTTTTGTTTGTGTCCAATAATATCTTCAAAGCCTCTTCTTTGAACAATGTCGGTCCAATCTATAGAAAAATCGTCCAATGTTGGAGTGTATCCAGAAGTCCAATCTTTTCCTAAGGATCCAAGCTTAAGAAGGTTTTCAAGGCTCCACCATTCTTTATTTCTTTTAATTTTAATGGATATTCTTTCTTGCCATTCATTTACTTTTTCAAAATCTTCTTCTTCTATTTCAGATTCAATAATTATATTTTTTAGGTTAGGCTCAAATTTTGCTAAAGCTGATATTATGTCTCCTTCCTTTATGCCAATACCATTCCTTTTGATGGCGATGGTTCCAGCCTCTTCCATTATTTCTAGAAATTCATCGGAGCTTATTTTGATTGGCTTATTTTTTTTAATTTCTTTTTTAAGACCTTTAAAGTCAATTAATAGTCTAGAGAAGATGAATATAATTCTAGGGTTTTTTTTGTCTAGAAAACACCTTAGGATTGTAGTTGAGTCAGGATAACTTCCATTAGAAAGAATGAAAGCTTTTTTAAAATATTTTGTTGACTTAAAATTAAGAAACGAAAACAAACTTTCTTTTTTTGTTAATGCTTCTGCCAAGTTTTTTTTGTTCTTAGAGTTTTTAATAAAATCTGTAAAGAAATAATCTAAGTTTTTCAAAATTAGAATAATCGCAAAAAAGATAACCATTAAACCAGGTAAGCATCCCGTATCTATGTTTTTTATAATTCTATATAGGAAGAGAAGAGCAGAAGCTAATAATAAATAAATTAAAACTTTGTTGATTATTTTTAAAACAACAAAAAATGTTTCTTTTTCTACTGCACCATACATTTTTGTTTCTTTAAGTGCTTTCATTATAAGTATTTAAAACTAATTATAATTAGCCATATTGCTAAGAAAGGATAAGTAATGGAAAAAAATAAAAATATTATTCCAATTAATAAGATGAGCAATTCATAAATAATAAAAAAGGCTAATAGGAATAACCTCATAATAAAACCAAGGACACTAGAGATTATGTTAGATGATATTGTTTCTAAGTATCCTTTTATGCTGAACCCTCTTTCATATCCTTCAACTACCTTTCTCCATGGAGAAAAAAGATTACAGATGGTTTCTTTAACTGAAAAAAAATTTAAACCGAAAACTAAAAAAGTCTTTATTCTTGATATTATTTCTTTAGGTTTGGCTAAAAATTGCCAGTAAAAATAATTTACAACTGTCGTCATTTTTTTGAAAATTTTATGTATGTTTTAATTATAATCTATTTAAATAAAATGTCCACAATTCGGGCTTGACAATAATGATTCTATACTTATAATGGTAATATCACAAAAAAGGTCGGACATTATAGTGGTTAAAAATAAGGCTATTTTTAATAATTAAAGACATTTTAATAAAAACAAAATTATGATTTTTGAAGAAGAAGAAACAACAACAACAGAAGAAGAAACTTCATTATTAATGGATGAAGAAACTGAAGAAACTGAAGAAACTGAAGAAACTGAAGAAACTGAAGAAGCTGAAGCTGTTCTAGAAGAAGAAGCCGAGTCTTTCTTGGGAGACGATGAAGAAGAAGAGGAAGAAGAGGAAGAAGAAGAGGAAGAGGAGGAAGAAGAAGAAGAAGAAGAGGATGACAACAACTAATATCTAAGAAATTTAATACCCCGCTTTAGC
>CAZDVN010000008.1:0-15224 GCA_964508955.1 uncultured Candidatus Saccharibacteria bacterium | reverse complement strand
TTATATTAAAAATAAAAAAAGACTTTATCTATGATGAGCAAAAAGAGATTTACATAGAAAATTTACCAATATTTGCTTCAGGAGAAAAAAGCATTTCTGCAATTTTTTTACCAATAGAACAAAAATTTTTTCAACAAGAAGTTTATTCTTTCGCGATGGCTTTAAGTAGTGAAGAAAATAATTTACCAGATGATGTTAAAAATAGAATAGGGGAAAACTTTAATCTTGAAAATATTTCTGGAATTGATAGAGCTATAATAAGTGGAAAAATACTAGAGCAACCAAAATATAATTATCATTCTGGAAAATCTTTATCTGTTGGATCAGTTGAGACAATTGAAAATAATGAAGACACTTTTTTAAAAATAAGAGGAAAGGCTCTCCCTGGTCAAGTTGTTACTTTGTTTGTTTATAGCACTTTTCCGCTCTTGGCCACTGTTCAAGCTGATCAAAATGGAAATTGGCAATATATCCTAGACAAATCAATGTCTAGTGGAGCGCACGAAGTTTATGCTGCTATTCATAACGAAGAGGGAAAAATTATTGATTCCAGTTTTCCTAAAACTTTTTTTATTAAAGATAAACAATCTATCACGTTAGATGAATTTTTTCTTTCCGGAAAAGCCATTGACCAGTTTCCTGAAGAAGAAAAGAAAACATTAAACTTATACTTAGCCGGAGGATTATCCATTCTAATCATTTTAATTTCCGTTTCTTTGATCTTAAAAGAGAGGCTTAGAAGGTAATTACTTTTTGAGATTAAAATATAAAATAAATTCTATAACTATTGAAAAATAAGGAATAACAAAAATCGCTACTTGATAATAGAATCTTTCTTTAGTAATATATATTTATGATGAATAACATAAGAAATGAAAACATTAAAGGAAAAAAAGTCTTAGTAAGATGCGATTTTAATGTTCCAATAGATGCGGATGGTAATATCTTAAATGATTTTAGGATAAGAAAATTTATTCCGACTTTGCAATATCTAAAAGATAATGAAGCTAAGATTATATTGATTACTCACTTGGGTCAACCCAAAACAAGAGATTTAAAATATTCTCTTAAGCCAGTCGCAAGAAGATTGTGGAAGATTTTTGGAGGAAAGATTAAGTTTGTTAGCGATACTATAGGTAAAAAAGTTAGCAAAGAAATAGCAGAAATGAAAAATGGCGAAATAATTTTTTTGGAAAATTTGAGATTTTACAAAGGAGAAGAATCTAATGACGAAGAGTTTTCTAAAGAACTGGCAAAATTAGCAGATATTTTTGTTCAAGATGGGTTTGGGGTTTGCCATAGACATCATGCGTCAATTGTTGGTATAGCAAAATTTTTACCTTCTTTCCCAGGGCTACTTTTAGAAAATGAAATTAGGGTTTTGTCTGATACTTTAGTTTCTCCAGAAAGACCATTGGTTTCAATTATTGGTGGTATTAAGGTTTCAACAAAAACAAAGGTTATTAAAAAATTACTTGAAAAATCAGATCATCTTTTATTGGGAGGAAAAGTAGCAAATTCTTTATTAATTTCTAAGGGAATTTACGTTAAAGATTTATTAAGCTCAGAGGAGGAAGAATTAATTGATGTAGCAAAAGAAATTGACTTGTCTGATTCTAGGATTCATCTTCCAGTTGATGGAGTAATAGGTTTATCTGGCATGGACGAAGATTATTCAAGGATAGGAGCTGTTGGAACTCTTCGGAAAGAAGAAGAAATACTTGATATAGGGCCAGAAACAATTGAAAAATTTAGAAGTATTTTAAGTGAAGCAAAGACTGTTATATGGAATGGTCCACTAGGTTATTTTGAAAAAGCACCTTTTGATAAGGGAACAATAGAAATAGCTAAGACGATAGGTCAAAATAATAGTAATGTTTTTTCGATAGTAGGAGGAGGAGAAACAGTGGAGATTATTCAAAAGATGGGTATCGAGCACCAATTTGACCATGTTTCAACAGGGGGAGGGTCTATGCTTGATTTTATAGCAGGAAAAGATTTGCCAGGGATAAAAGCTTTAGAGCAAAATTATGAAAATTAAAAATATAGATAAGGTAGCAGAAAGAATAAAAGAAGCCGTTAAGAACAAAGAACAAATAATTATTTATGGAGATTCTGATTTAGATGGAATTTCATCAATGGTTATCATTAAAGAGACAATAGACAATATTTCTGGTAAAGATTATTTTCCTAAGGTTTTAGCATTCTCTCCCGATAGAAATGAAGGACATGGTTTAAATTTTCAAGCTCTTAATTTTATAAAATCAAAAGTATCTAAAGGATTAATAATCACCTTAGATTGTGGAATAACTAATTTTGAAGAGATAAAAGATGCCATTAATAGTGGATTTTCTGTCGTTATTGTTGATCATCATAAAACTTTAGATAAATTACCTGAAGCAGAAATAATCGTTGATCCTAAGCAAGAAGGAGATGAATTTCCTTTTAAAGAATATGCAAACGTTGGGTTGGCTTTTAAATTATCTGAAGAAATCTTGGAAGAAAAAATGTTTCCAATGTTAAGAAAAAACTTTCTTGAATTGGTAGCGTTGGGAACAATTTCAGATATGATGATAGAAGAAGATGAAAATAAAAAATGGATAGAGGAGGGACTAGAAGGAATTGAAATGAGTCAAAGGCCTGCTATTAGAGCAATTTTTTCAATACTTAATCCAATGGATTTTTCCTCTAAAAGAGACATGGTCTCTAAAGTAAATAGCGCTCTTAACTCTGCAGTAATAAATAATTATATTCCAAAGCCTTATCTTTTTTTAATGGAAAATGATTTTGATGAGGCATTAAGGATTGCCGAAGAATTGATGGAAGAAAGTAACCAAAAACAAAAACAAATTGCTTCTTTGACAAATGAATTGATTGATAAAATATCAGAAAAACAGGTTAGTGTAATATTTGAAGGTTCTTACTTGTGGAAGGGAGAATATTTAGGAGCTCTTGCTTCCCGTTTATGTAATTATTTTGATTTGCCAGTTTTTCTTTACAAGAAAGGTGAAGAAGTAAGCAGAGGAACGGTTAGGGTTCCCAAGGGAATGGATGCTGTTAAAGCAATGGAAAGTTGTAGCGATTTATTAATGATGTTTGGTGGGCATCCTCCAGCTGCTGGATTTACAATTAGCAATGAAAATATTGATAAATTCGAAAAATGTTTAAACATTTATTTTAAGTAGAGTAATAGGGTCTTTATTAAGAGCAAGTTGATTTGCTCTTTTTTTTATGTTAAAATACGATTTACTCAAAATATGAAATTTAAATTAAAAACATTATTAACGCCTAAAGGAGATCAACCAAAAGCAATTGAACAATTAGTTAAAGGGGTGAGCAATGGTATAAATAAGCAAACATTACTTGGAGTTACTGGTTCTGGGAAAACCTTTACTATCGCTAATGTTATAGAAAACATTCAAAAGCCGACTCTTGTTATTTCTCATAATAAAACTCTTGCAGCTCAATTATGTAATGAGTTTAGAGAGTTTTTTCCTGACAATGCAGTTGAATATTTTGTTAGTTACTATGATTACTATCAGCCAGAAACATATATGATTCATAGTGATACATATATTGAAAAGACCGCTCAAATTAATGAAGAAATAGATAGACTTCGTCATGCTTGTACACAAGCTTTATTAACTAGGAAAGATGTGATAATTGTTTCATCTGTTTCTTGTATATATGGCTTGGGGTCTCCAGAAGAATACAAAAAGACACTTTTTAACCTAAAGATAGGGCAAAAAATAAACAGAAGAAACCTTTCTATGAAATTGGTTGAAATGCAATTTGAAAGAATTGTTGGAGATTTGCGCTTAGGAACATTTAGATTAAGAGGACAAACTTTAGAGATTATGCCAATGAACAAAAAGGTTATTTATCGTATTTTAATTTCAGAAAAAATAGACTTGATAGAAATTCTTGAACCAATTAGAAGAAATGTTCTAGAGGAAGTTAAGAGTATTTCGATTTTTCCTGTTAAGCATTATGTTTTGAATGAAGATAATAAAAAAAAGGCAATAATAGCAATAAGAGAAGAACTTAAAGAAAGATTAAATTTTTTTAAAAAGAAAGGAAAACTACTAGAGCACGAAAGGCTAGAGAGAAGAGTTACTTATGACTTAGAAATGATTGAAAATATTGGATATTGTCAAGGAATCGAAAATTATTCTAGGCATTTTGACGGAAGAAAAAAAGGAGAGCCTCCTTTTACCTTATTGGATTATTTCAAAAAGGCTGATTCTGACTTTTTAACTGTTATTGATGAGTCTCATGTTACCATTCCTCAAATAGGTGGAATGTATTTTGGAGATAAATCAAGAAAAAAATCATTAATTGATTATGGTTTTAGGCTAGACAGTGCATATGACAATAGACCACTTAAGTATAATGAGTTTGAAAGCCTAACGAAAAAAACAATATATGTTTCCGCAACGCCTAAAGAATTTGAGTTAAAAGAAAGCACGCAAATCGTAGAACAAATTGTTAGACCAACGGGTTTAATAGATCCAGAAATAATAATTTGTCCGATAAACGGGAAAAAATCTCAAATAGAAGACTTAATTGAAAGGATAGAGAAACAGATTACTATAAAAGAAAAAACTTTAGTTACTACCTTAACAAAAAGAATGGCTGAAGACTTAACGACTTACCTAGAAAAGAAGAAAATAAAAGTAAGGTATCTTCATAGCGATGTTAAAACATTAGAAAGAATTGAAGTCATAGCAGAATTGAGAAAAGGAAAAATAGACGTTATTGTTGGAGTTAACCTACTAAGAGAAGGCCTTGATATTCCAGAGGTTTCTTTGGTAGCTATTCTAGATGCTGACAAAGAAGGATTTTTAAGAAATGAAACAAGTCTTATTCAAACGATAGGCAGGGCTTCAAGGAATGTTAACGGAAGAGTTGTTCTTTATGCTGATAAAATAACTAAATCAATTGATGCGGCAGTTAAAGAAACAAATAGAAGAAAAAAGATTCAATTAAAATACAATAAAGATAATAATATAATTCCAAAAACTATTGAAAAAAGCATTAAAAATATTTTAGAAGAATTTGGCGTGGAAAATAAAAAATTAAAATCAAAAAAGAATATTCAAAAAAAATTATATTTTAAGTTAAATAGAGAAATTAAAGATATACCAGAGCTAATAAGAGAGAAAAAAGAAAAAATGAAAGAAGCAGCAGATAATTTAGAATTTGAATTAGCTTCAATCTTTAGAGATGAGATATTAATATTGGAAAAAAAATTAAAAGAAAAATAATATGCAAGATAAAATAATAATAAGAGGAGCAAGAGAGCATAATTTAAAAAATATTTCTCTTGAAATACCTAGAAACAAAATGGTTGTTTTTACTGGCCTATCTGGTTCAGGAAAATCTAGCCTTGCTTTTGATACTATTTTTGCTGAAGGACAAAGAAGATATATTGAGTCACTTTCTTCTTATGCCAGGCAATTTTTAGGAGGAATGCAAAAGCCTGATGTTGATGAAATTGAAGGATTGTCTCCTGCTATTTCTATTAGTCAAAAAGCACACAGTTCAAATCCTCGTTCTACCGTTGCGACGATAACAGAAATATATGACTACTTAAGAGTTTTATTTGCTAGGGTTGGAAAGCCTTTTTGTCCTCAATGTGAAATTGAAATTGAAAAAATGACAAGCGATGAGATTTTTAAAAAAACAAAAGAATTATTAAAAGAAAAAGGAGAATTAATGGTTCTTTCTCCTGTTGTTAGAGGAAGAAAGGGAGAATACTACCAACTTCTTCAAGATACATATGAGGCAGGCTTTAACGGGTTAAGGGTTGATGGAAAAATTAAGAGCTTGAAGGGAAAGATTTTGCTGAAAAAAGAAATTAAACATACGATTGAGATTGTTATTGATAAAATAAATTTTTATGAAATTAATGATGATTTTGATTTTAGACTTAATGAAGCGATAGAGACAGCTATTGATATGTCTAATGGGCTATGTACTATTATCTTTCCTAATCAAGAAGAACGTATATTTAGTACAGAATATTCATGTCCTATTTGCGGATTTAGTTTTCCAGAAATAGAACCTAGGCTTTTTAGCTTTAATAGCCCTTATGGCTATTGTCCTGAATGTAATGGATTAGGAGTTGAGAATATTTTTAGTTCAAAGCCTTGTCTTGTATGTAATGGAAAAAGATTAAACAAGAATGCCTTAAGCGTGAAA
Source organism: uncultured Candidatus Saccharibacteria bacterium (assembly GCA_964508955.1). Classification (GTDB taxonomy): domain Bacteria; phylum Patescibacteriota; class Minisyncoccia; order Minisyncoccales; family Minisyncoccaceae; genus UBA2558. Next base: position 9,020 of record CAZDVN010000008.1, on the reverse strand, counting down.
GTAAATAATAAAAATATTTGGGAGATTAGCGACATGAACGTAAAAATGGCTCTGGATTTTTTCTTGAACATAGAGGCTACAAAAAAAGAAAAAGAAATAGCGGATATTATCTTTAAAGAAATAATAAATAGATTACAGTTTCTTATGGATGTTGGTCTTCACTACATTAATTTAAATAGAATTTCAGGAACACTTTCTGGAGGAGAATCTCAAAGGATTAGACTTGCTTCTCAAGTTGGAACAAAATTAGTTGGAGCTCTTTATGTTTTAGATGAGCCAACGATTGGTCTTCATCAAAAAGACAATGAAATGCTTGTCAAAACATTAAGAAATTTATGTGACGCTGGTAATACTATTATAGTTGTTGAGCATGATGAAGACACGATATTAGCCAGTGATTGGATAGTAGATTTTGGACCTAGAGCAGGAAAACATGGAGGGGAAATAATGTATTCAGGTCCCCTTAAAGATTTACTTAGCAATAGTAAATCAAAATCTCTTACAGGCAAGTACTTGAGAAGGGAAGAAAAAATAGAAATTCCGGAAGAGAGAAGAAAGATATCAAAAAATACAATTAAATTAAAAGTAATTGAAGCAGAGGAAAATAATTTAAAAAAAATAAACATAGATGTTCCGTTGGGGAGGCTTATCTGTTTAACTGGAGTTTCAGGATCGGGGAAGTCTACCTTGATGAACGATATTATATATAAATATGTTTCTGGGAAAATTAATCATTTTAAAAGAAGCGTTAAGGTTAAAGAAATTAAAAACATTGAATATTTGAACAAGGTAATAAAAATAGATCAATCTTTAATTGGAAAATCTTCTCGTTCTAACCCTGCAACTTATACTAAAGCTTATGATGAAATTAGAAATCTTTTTGCTTCTACTCCAGAATCAAGAATGAAAGGTTACAAAACAGGAAGATTCAGTTTTAATGTTTCTGGAGGAAGATGTGAAAATTGTCAGGGGAAGGGAATTCTTGAGATAGAAATGCATTTTCTACCTAACGTTGAAATTGCTTGTGATGTTTGCAAGGGTAAAAGATTTAATAAGGAAACTCTGGGAATTCACTATAAAGGAAAAAATATTGCGGATGTTTTAGAGATGACTATTGAAGAAGCAGAAAAGTTTTTTAAAGACATCCCTCTAATCCACGATAAAATGAAAGTTTTAAATGATGTTGGATTGGGTTACATTACATTGGGCCAGCCAGCTACAACTCTTTCAGGCGGAGAATCGCAAAGAATAAAATTAAGTAGAGAGTTAGGCAAGAGAGGAACTACAAAAACTCTCTATCTATTAGATGAGCCAACAACCGGACTTCATTATGACGATATTAAAAAACTTCTTATTCTTTTACAAAAACTAGTTTCTTTAGGAAACACAGTTATGGTCATTGAGCATAATTTAGATTTTATAAAATGCGCTGATTGGATTATTGACCTTGGTCCTGAAGGCGGTATTTCAGGAGGTTTTTTAATGGGAGAAGGCACCCCAGAAGAGATATCCAGGACATCAACTTGGACAGGCAAGTATTTAAGAAAAATATTAAAAAATGAAAAACTGGAAAAATAAAATTGAAAAAATACCAAATACTTCAGGAATATATCTTTTTTATGCAAAAGGGTCTCTTATGTATATAGGTAAAGCTACTTCTCTTAGAGATAGAGTAAGAAGCTATTTAACCCCTAAGACATTTAGACCAATAGAATCATTAATTAGTGAAATTGATGATGTTAAATGGAAGACGACAGATTCTGTTCTAGAAGCATTGATACTAGAGGCAAACTATATCAAGAAATTTAAACCTAAATATAACATAAAAGAAAAAGACGATAAAAGCTGGAATTTTCTAGTGATAACAAAAGAAGATTTTCCTAAGCTTCAAGCAGTCAGAGAAAGAAGTCTAAAAATTAGCGAGTATAAATATATTTTTGGTCCATATGCAGAAGGAAGAATTTCAGAGGTTCTAAAAATTTTGCATTTTCTTTTTAATGTATCAAGATGCAATCCTGGACAAAAAAGACCATGCTTTGATTATCATCTTAAAAAATGTTTAGGAGTTTGTACGGATGAAATATCTTCCGCAGATTATAATAAAAAAGTTATTAAACCTCTAGTTTCTTTTCTCAAGGGAAGAAAAAAAAGTCTTCTTGTCTCTCTAGAAAAAGAGATGAAAGTCTTTTCTAAAAAAGAAGAATTTGAAGAAGCATTAAGGATAAGAAATCAGCTTTTTTCATTAAAAAAGATAATGGACTTCTCTTTATTAGATAAATCTTTTCTAGAAGAAAATAAAAATAAAAAAAGTTCAATTAAAAGAATAGAAGGTTATGATATTTCTAATCTAGGAGATGAAATTATGGTTGGGAGTATGGTTGTTTTTGAAGACGGAAAACCCTTGAAAAAAGATTATAAAAAATTTGAAATTAAAAATGTTAATTTTCAAAGCGATGTAGATTGCCTAAAAGAAGTCATACAAAGAAGATTTAATCATCATGAATGGAAAGTTCCTGATTTGATTTTGGTTGATGGTGGCAAGGCACAAGTAAATGTTATTGAAAAAAATATTAAAAATAATATTCCTATTGTTGGAATAGCCAAAGGAAAAGAAAGAAAAAAAAATGAGCTTATTATGTCCTCAAAAGATAGTTGGTTTATCGACAATATTCTTCTTTTAATAAAGATAAGAGACGAAGCCCATAGGTTTGCAATCAATTATCAAAGAGAGTTAAAGAGAAAGAGATTTATTGTAAAACATTAATAAAAATGCTATTAATCTATATATATGACTAAATTTAACTTTAAATCAAAAAAAATATTAATAATCGTATTTTTAGTAATCGCAGGTTTTTTAGGTGTGTCTTTTTTTTCTAATAAAGAAGAAAATTCTCAATACGAAACATTTAAAACAGAAAAAGGAAACTTAACTCAAACGGTTGATGTTACTGGAAAAGTAGAATCAGCTAACAGCTTAGATCTTCATTTTGAAACCATGGGAAGGCTGGAGACCTTAAAAGTTAAAGTTGGCGATAAGGTTAAAGCGGGACAATGGTTAGCGAATTTATCTTTATCAGAATTTAATGCTAATTTAGCTCAAGCACAATCATCTTTAAATCAAAAATTGGCTGGGGCAACGATGGAGCAGGTTATTGTTCTAGAGAAACAAATAGAATCAGCTAAAATAGCCTTATCCCAAGCAGAGAAAAATCTTGAAAATGTTATTTCTGTTTCTGAAAACACGATTAATGCTAAATATAGTTATGCTTTAAATGTTTTAGAGGATACGAATATTAAAATGTACAATGCTTATACTACGGTAGAAAGTATTCAATCAAATTATTTTACTAACAATGACCAAGAAGGACTTACCGTTAGAAGCAATCAAGAATATCAAATCAAGAAACCAAAAGAAGAAACGCTTATTTTTATCAACAGAGCAAAAGAAACTAAAAGCCAAAATGATATAGACACCGCGATCAATAAGTCTATAGATTCTTTGAATAAAATACTTTTAGGATTAACAACTATAAGAAATATTTGCGAAGAGGTAACTTATCAAAACAAGATAACCCCTTCAGAAAAAAGTGCACTAGATGCACAAAAGGCACTTGTTAGTGGCAATCAAATTGCCTTGTCTTCACTAGGTAATGAAATCTCTTTATTAAAAATTCAAAATAACAATAATGTTAATTCAGCTTCTTTTTCGGTTAATTCTGCCAAAGCAAATCTTGAATTACAGTTCGCAAATTATAATTCTTTAGTTGCCAAGCCCAGAGATGTTGATATTAGTTATTATGAGGCAGTTCTATCTCAGGCGGTAGCAGCAAGAAACAAGGCAATAATCTTTGCGCCAATTAGTGGTGTCATAACAAAGGTTAATAAAAGTAAAGGAGAATTAATAAGCGTTAATGAAACGATGATAGAAATGCTTTCTCCTTATTATGAAATTAATGTTGACGTTCCAGAAGTTGATGTGACTAAAATAAAAATAGGAAATGAAGCAGAGGTAAGCTTAAGCGCAATAGGAAAAGATAATAAGCTAGAAGGTGTTGTATTAAGAATAGATCCTGTATCAACAAATATTCAAGATGTTGTTTATTATAAAGTTAATATTGGAATAAAAGAAACAGGATCTGACTTATTAAAACCGGGAATGAGTGCGGATGTTTTAATATTAACTGATACTAGAAATAATGTTATTTCTATTCCTACAAGGTCAATTTTAACAAATGAAGAGACCAAGGAAAAATATGTAAAAATATTGAAAAATGGAGAAATCGAAGAAAGAATTATTATAACTGGAATGAGAGCGGACAATGCTTTAGTAGAAATAACATCAGGGCTAGAAGAAAATGAAGAAGTTATCTTAAAGACAATAAAATAGATGCTTATAAGTGTTAAGAATTTAAAAAAAGATTTTATCAACGAAGAAATCGTTACGTCTGTCTTAAAAGGAATAACTTTTGATATTAAGAACGGTGAGTTCGTTTCTATTATGGGACCATCTGGGTCAGGAAAATCTACCTTAATGCATATATTAAGCTTTTTAGATAAACCAACGAGTGGAACTTATTATTTTGAAGATAGGGAGGTTATTAAATTAGACGATGATGAGCTTGCTTCCATGAGAAGTAAAAAAGTTGGTTTTATTTTTCAATCATTTAATCTTCTAAGCAACCTTACTGTTTTGGAAAATGTTTTGCTTCCCTTAACTTATACAAATATTCCTCAAAACAAAAGAATGGAAAACGCTAAGTACCTTTTAGAAAGTGTTGGCTTAAGTCATAGGTTAAATTATTCTCCAAGTAAATTATCTGGAGGAGAAAAGCAGAGAGTTGCTATTTCCAGAGCACTAATTAATAATCCGGAAGTAATTTTTGCTGACGAGCCGACAGGTAACTTGGATTCTCAGTCAGGTGCTCAAGTGATGAAAATTCTTCAAGATTTGAATAAAAAAGGAAACACGATTATTTTAGTTACCCATGAAAAATCAACAGCTGAGCATGCTGAAAGAATTATAAAAATTAAAGATGGATTAATTGTTGAAGATTATCAAGTTTTTTGCAGGCAAGAATCTTCAAGCAGTCTTAATAAGTAATTATGGATATTTTTGAATCAATAAATAGTGCATGGCAGATGATTGTTCGCAGTAAATTGCGTTCTTTTTTAACTATGCTGGGAATTATTATTGGAATAGCCTCTGTCATGATAGTTTTATCTGTTGGTGAAAGTGTCCAAGAATTAATTTTAGATGAAATAAGAACTATTGGTTCAGACTTGCTAGTTGTTTTGCCTGGAGCTTCTGAAGAAGGAGGCCCACCTTCTGCAATTTTTGGTACAGTAGCGATAACTTCTCTGAAATATAAAGATGGAGAGGCGATAATAAAAAATAATATTCCCTATATCAAATCTTTAGCAATGTTTGCTTCTGGAAGTGACATTATCTCAGTAAATAATATAAAAAAAGGGATAACTTTTTATGGGACAACTTCTTCATATACAGACGTTCAAAATAGTTCAATTGAAAATGGTAGATTTTTTACGAAAGAGGAAGAAGTAAATAATGCGAGAGTGGTTGTCTTAGGAAGTAAAATATCTAATGAAATTTTTGGAGAAGAAAATCCTATTGGGAAAAAAATAAAAATTAGGAAAACAAACTTTAAAATTATAGGAGTTTTAAAAGAAAAGGGAGGCAGTTTAATTCAAAGCCAAGATAATGATGTTTTTATCCCTATATCAACAGTTCAAAATATTATTTTAGGAATTGATCATATTAGCCTTATAAGAATGAAAATTGACGATGTAGAAAATATTGACAAAGCAAAAGAAAGTGTTGAAAATATTTTAAGAGATAGGCATAATATTAAAAATTTTGAGAGTGGTGACTTTACAATAACTTCTACTGCCCAAGCGCTAGATACGATTTCCCTAATCACAGATGCACTGCGATTCTTTTTGGTAGCAGTAGCGGCAATGTCATTAGTAGTTGGAGGATTTGGAATTATGAACATAATGCTTGCTACTGTTCAAGAGAGGACAAAGGAAATCGGGATAAGAAAAGCTGTTGGAGCTAAAAGTTCTGAGATTGTAAGACAATTTTTAGTTGAATCTGTAACAATTACTTTTATTAGTGGAATAATAGGGATTATTGTTGGATCCTTGGTCTTAATATTGATATCTATTGCAGTAAATGCTTTTGACTATAGTTGGAAATTAATAATTTCTCCTTTTTCTATATTTTTAGGTTGTGGCTTCTCAATAGCTATGGGTCTTATATTTGGAATTTCTCCTGCTAAAAAAGCAGCTTCTTTAGATGCTATAGAATCTTTAAGGTATGAATAAATTAATTTCTAAAATTAAGATATCTTACATAAGTTTAATGCGTCAAAAAACTCGTACTATTTTAACTATAATGGCTGTTGCTATTGGCATTGCTTCCTTAATTATAATGCTTTCTGCTGGAGATGGCTTAAAATCTTTAGTTCTTGGCGAATTAGAAATTTACGGTTCGGACACTATAAGTATTGAAATTAGTGTTCCTGGAAAAGGATTAACTGGAACTGCTTCCAGTTTTGCCTCTGGAGGAGGATTAAACATAACAACTTTTAAAAATAAAGATGTTGATGCTATCTCTGAGCTCGATAGCATAGAAACGCACTATTCTTACATTACAGGTCAAGAAATAATTAAATATGAGAATGAAGCCAAGTCGGTTATGATGTTTGGTTATGGAGGAAATGCTCCCTTGATTGAAAAAATAGAACTTAAAGACGGAAGATTCTACTCTATCGAAGAGGAAACTTCTTTGTCTTCAGTTATAGTTTTAGGAAGCAAAACCAAAGACTTACTTTTCGGTGAAAATGATGCAATCGGAAAAAATGTTTACTTAAGGAATTTACCTTTTAGGGTTGTTGGAGTGTTGGAAGAGAAAGGAGCCACTTTTGGTTTAGACATGGACTCAGTTGTTTATATTCCAACATTAACAATGCAGAAAAAAATATTAGGCACAGATTATGTTATGGGCCTTGCTGTAAAAGTTAAAGATATTAAAAAAATTGACGAAACAAAAGAAGATATTTTATTATTATTAAGAGAAAGACATGATATTGCTAATCCTGATGAGGATGATTTTCAAGTCATGACTATGCTTGATGCTAGGAAAATGATGGATACGGTTTTGTCTTTAATTACCTTGCTTTTAGTGATAATATCGGCAGTTTCTTTGCTCGTCGGAGGAGTTGGGATTACAAATATTATGTATGTTTCTGTGGTGGAAAGAACCTTTGAAATTGGGTTAAGAAGAGCGGTGGGAGCTAAAAAAGATGATATAATGTGGCAATTTTTAGTAGAGGCAATGCTCTTAACCTTTATGGGTGGATTTTTAGGAGTTTTAACGGGAATAATATGTTCTTATTTAGTTTCTTTGATTGCAACCTCTTTTGGAATAAATTTGGGGTATAGTGTTTCTGTTGTGTCAGTTCTACTTTCTTTAGTATTTTCTTTGTTGATTGGAGTTTTTTTTGGAGTTTATCCTGCTAAAAAAGCTTCAAGCATGGACCCTATAAATGCATTAAGAAAAGAATGATTGACTGTTTCTTTATAATATAACTATAATAGAGTTAGATTATAATAAAATCTTTAACATATAAATTTTAATTTAAAAAATGAAAATTTCTTTTCATGGTGCTTGTCGTGAGGTGACAGGTTCTTGCATATTAATCGAAACAGGAGAAACTAAATTTTTAGTTGATTGTGGAATGTTTCAAGGAAGAAGTTCTTATAAAAATTCAAATGATTTTTCTTTTAGTCCTGAAGAAATTGATTTTGTTCTTTTGACTCATGCTCATCTTGATCATTGTGGAAGACTACCTAAACTTTTCATGGAAGGATTTAGAGGAAGAATTTATTCAACTGCTCCAACAAAAGACTTATCGGAGCTTATTTTATTGGACGCTCTTAATGTTTCAAGAATAGAAAAAAAACCATTTGTTGCTCCTCTTTGCACGGAAGAAGATATTATAAATCTTATGAAATTTTTTACTTGCTTGGGTTACGGAGAAGAAAAAAATATTAATAGTGAAATAAGGATAAGATTGAGAAATGCGGGGCATATTTTAGGATCTACAATATTTGAAGTTTGGATTAAAGAAGAAGGAGCCACAAAAAAGCTTGTTTTTTCCGGAGACTTAGGGAACCCCCCTACCTCAATATTAGAAGATCCTGAATTTATAGATGGAGCAGATTTACTTTTCATAGAATCAACATATGGTAATAGATTCCATGAATCAAAAGAGAAGGGAAAAGAAATTTTACGTAAAAAAATTAAAGAAACTATTGCAAAAAAAGGAGTTTTAATGATTCCAGTTTTTGCCCTAGAGAGAACACAGGAAATTCTTTATGAGTTGAATGATTTTTTCGAAAAAGAAAAAATTAAAAATGTTAATGTTTTTTTAGATAGCCCATTAGCCATTAAAGCAACTCAGATATATAGAAAGTATGATAATTTTTATGACGAAGAAGCAAAAAAGCTTATTTCAAAAGGGGATGATATTTTTGATTTTCATGGCTTTAAGATGATTAAAAGTAGATTTCAATTTGAAAGAGTGTTCAAGGCAAGTAATCCAAAGATAATTCTTGCTGGAAGCGGAATGTTTGAAGGAGGCAAAATAGGCATTTATTTAAAAAGATACTTAGAGGATTATTTAAACACTCTTTTAATAGTTTCTTTTCAAGTTGATGGTTCTTTAGGAAGAAGAATAATAGAGGGACAAAAAATAATTGAAGTTGAAAACAAAACAATAGAAATAAAAGCTAACATATCAACAATATTTTCTTTTTCTTCTCATGGGGATTGTCAGATGCTTTCCGATTGGGTTAAAAGGATTAATCCTAAAAAAATCTTTGTTGTTCATGGAGAAGAAAGCGCAAGTGTTTCTTTAGCGATGACAATTAATGGAGAAGTTCCTTTTTATGATGTTTTTTACAGCTTTTAATTAAATCGTTAGAGTTAAGTATAG
>CAZDVN010000007.1:0-16116 GCA_964508955.1 uncultured Candidatus Saccharibacteria bacterium | reverse complement strand
AACTTCTTCATAATCAATTTTTAATATCTTGTAAGACCCAGAATCATTAAAAGGTACCTTGTCTCCAATTTTTTTACCTATAAAAGTCATTCCTAGCGGAGATTCATTGCTGATCTTTCCTGAAAAAGGATCTGCCTCAAGAGTTCCTACTATTCGATATTCTTCTTCTTTTAAAGAGCCGTTTTTAAAAATAACCCTAGCCCCCAAATTAATTATGTTCTGCTCCTCTTTAGGAGGCCTCTTTATAATTATGTAATTTTTTAATATAAAATTAAGTTCTTCTATTCTTTTTTCAAGTTCCTCAAGGTTTTCTTGAAAAAAAGAATAATCTGGATTAATTACATCTCCTTCAAGAAGAGAAGGAGCCTCTTTTAGTATTTCTTGCCTATAAAGATCTTGAAGATGTGCATTCTCATCTTCTATCTTTCTTAAACCTTTTTTTGTTAAATAGTATGTTTTTGTCATTTTTTTTTAATTTAAAACCTCTCCTTTTAGGGAGAGGCTTTTTTGTTATTTATATTTTATTCGCCTTTTATGCTTTATACAATAAAGCTTCTCCCTTTATATTTTTAAAAATAATCACCAAAATAAAGCAAAATTTATTTGCCCATTGATTCGTATATTTTTTAATACTCATAAAGGTTTCCATACTTTAAGGTAGGATATACTTTTCTCAAGACCCTTGTCAAGCCCCTAATTATAAAATATCATATAAATATTATGAAAAAGATTATAGCAATATTAATAATATTTCTCATAGGGGGTTTTGTTTTATACGGATACAATGGTATTTCAAGTGAAGCAAGCAATGAAGATGTTGTTAAAATTTTTACAGTTGAAAAGGGTTCCTCTCTCAGACTAGTCGCCAATAACCTAGAAAAAGAAAACTTAATTAAAGATTCTGCTTTGTTTATAGCATATGCTTCCTTAGCCAATAAAGATAAAAACATTCAAGCAGGAGAATATTTATTATCTCCACAGATGAATATAATCCAAATAATTAATATGTTAAAAAAAGGAGAAACGAATAAGAAAAAACTAACCATACTTGAAGGATGGGACATAAACGATATTGCCAATTATTTTGAAGAAAAAGGGATATCCACAAAAGAAGAAACTTTCAATTTAATTGGAAGGCCAACCGAAGTAAGAGAGAATAAAGAATTAGAAAAATTAATTAAAAATTTTAATTTAGATAAACCAAATAATATAAGCCTAGAGGGATATATTTTTCCGGATACTTATTACATAGAAAGTACAGATAAATTAGAAAATATTATTTTACAAAATTTAAATAATTGGGATAAAAAAATCACCCCACACCTAAGGGATGAGATCAAAAGACAAGAAAAAAAACTTTTTGAAATAATTATCGTAGCCTCAATGATAGAAAAAGAAGCAAGAACAATTGAAGACAAAAAAGATATTTCTAATATTTTATGGAAAAGATTAGAAATAGGGATGCCATTACAAATATGTGCAACTGTTTTATATTCTCTTCCAGAAAAAAAATCTAAAGTATCTACTGCTGATACTCAGTTCGATTCTCTTTACAATACTTACAAATACAATGGACTTCCCTTGGGGCCCATATGTAATCCTGGGATGGATAGTATTCTCGCCGCCATATATCCTAACAAAAACAATTACTGGTATTATTTATCTTCAAATGAAGGAGAAATATTTTTCTCTAAAACGCTAGAAGAACACAACTATAAAAAAAATATTTATATTAATTAAAGATTGCCCTTGCTCTTTCCTTCAAAAGCCTTTAAAACTTCCAAGGGAAGTGTAAAAATAATTGTATTAGATTGATCTGAGCTAATATCATTTATTGATTGTAAGGTTCTTAGATGTAACGCTCCAGTTGATTTTGCTAAAACTTCAGCAGCTTTAGCCATGTTATCAGCCGCAGCAACTTCTCCTTCGGCTTTAATAATAACCGCTCTTTTTTCTCTTTCCGCTTCTGCTTGTTTCCCAATAACTCTTTTCATTTCTTCAGGAAGAGTAATATCTTTTAATTCTAAATTATCTACACTTATCCCCCAAGGGTCAGAAGCTTTATCAATTATTGTTCTTATGTCTTCTGAAACTTTATCTCTTTTAGATAAAAGATCGTCTAACTCAACTTGACCAACTGCATTCCTCATTGTTGTTTGAGCTAGTTGAGAAATTGCATAGTAAAAATCCTCAACTTGTAAAATTGCTTTTTCTGCCGAAATAATTTTGTAATAAATTACCGCATTAACTTTTACTGATATATTATCTCTTGTAATAGCTTCTTGGTCTGGAACATCAACAGCCTTAGTTCTCATGTCAACTTTTTTGAAAGATTGAAAAACTGGTAAAACTATATTCCATCCAGGATTCATTATCCCTGTAAATTTGCCTAACGTAAATTTAACTCCATTCTCATATTGATTGATTTGCCTTATTGAAGCAATTAAAATCACAACTGCTGCTATTATTATTGTTTTTATCATATTTTTTGTTTTTTTATTATGCTTCTAATTTAAAAACTTTATATCCCTCCCTAACTTTATTTCTTACTTTTATTGCAACTTCTTGTCCTTTTTTACTTTTATTAATTTTTTCTCCCATAAACTGGATTGAACTTATCTTCATTTTAAAATTAGTATCATTCCCTCCAATAATTCTTATTGAGTCCCCTATTGACATTGGCTGAGAAAATTTTATTGCAGCTACTTTTATTTTTCCAAAATAATGAGTAACTTTTCCAATTTTCTTTTCTTTTACGATTTTTTTTATCACCATATTATCTTAATATTTTAGAATTCTTTTCTTTTTGCTTTTCGATTTCTATTATAACTTTTTCAACTAATCTTTTTGGATCTCTATCGTAAATAATTTTATTAGCTGATTTACAATAACTTTCTATTATCCCTCTTATCTTATCTGCCATTCCTCCTGTTCCCTCTAAAACAGCAATAACTTTCTTAGTTTCTATAGCAACCGTAAATTCATGTAAGGTTCCTGTTCTTCCACAAATAATAATAACGGCATCGGCTGATTTTGTCATTATTACATCCCTACCAACATAATCACCTCCTGTATAAACCATAATATTAAATGGGTCTAAAGGTAGTCTATATGACTTAAGATGTTGTTTTTCTGTTGATGCAGGAGAAAATCCTATGTTAAACCCTCCCTCTTCGTTACATCCCATGGCTGAAAAATAAGGAACTCCTGTCGTCGCTCCAGTAATAAGGACGTGCTTTCTTCTTCCGATCTCACGTCCAACTTCCATTGATAATTCTTCAATGTTTTCACAGCAATGACCTACTTGAGCTGCTCCTGATACCACTATGTTATATTTTGTTTCTTCTTCTTTTATCATGTTATTTTTTTCCTATAATGTAAAAATTAGAATAAGGTTTTTTGCCTATTAATATTTCTCCGTTTTTGATAATACTAAAACTAGAATCTTTTGCTAATTGTATCAACTCTTCCAAATTAAAACAATGAAAATATGTTCCTTTGCTTCCGTACCAAGGAATCATCACGTCTTTTTTGCCTTCTGCTTTTTCTTTCAAGTCCCAAGCAGTTAAAAACATTAACCCATCTTTTTTCAAAACTCTTAAAATTTCTTTTAAAAATTCCAACCTTGAAGAGACGGATGGGATGTGATGTAAAACAGCAATACTGAAAACTTTATCAAAATATTCATCTTCAAAAGGTAAGTCATTTCCATAGGCAGTTTTGAAGCTACCTTCAGGATAATTACTTTTACAAATTTTTATCATTTCAGAAGATGGGTCTATTCCAAAATACTTTGCTCCTTTCAAAATGACATTATTGTAAAATCTTCCATTCCCACAACCCAAATCTAAAACTTTTTCTTTTGGCGATATATCCTTAAAAAGGAAATCAAATTCTTTCCATGCTTCTCTTCTAACTCTTGAGTATTTGTTAGAAATACTGTTATAATCTTTTACAGTTTCAGTTAATATTTTTTTAATATCTTTTTTTTCCATGAATTCAAATGAAGCAATAATAAAAGAACTTCTAAATTGTCATGCTAAAACTTCTAAGGAGCTTTCTTTTACTAAGAGAAAAACTTCTAAAAGTTATAAAGTTGAATGTCCAAGCAATGTCACTCTTCTGAAATGTTATCATAATTTGGTTAATAAAAAAAGCATTAAAAAGAATGCTAATATTGAAAAATTATTAAGAACAAGGCCCGTTAGGTCTCTTTCGGGAGTAGTTAATGTTTCTGTCTTAACCAAGCCTTATGATTGTCCTGGGCATTGCATATACTGTCCTACGGAGAGAAATATCCCTAAAAGCTACCTTTCAGGAGAACCAGCCGTAGAAAGAGCTAAGAAACTAAAATACGACCCTTATCTCCAAATGCAAAAAAGGATTGAATCTTTAGAATTTTCTGGTCATCCAACAGATAAAATAGACCTTAGACTAATAGGAGGGACATGGTCAGCCTACAAGTCTACGTATAAAAAATGGTTTGTTAAAAGATGTTTTGAGGCTTGTAATGAAAGAAAAGACTCTTCGCTTGAAATTGCTCAAAAAAGAAACGAAAAGGCAAAACATAGAATCGTAGGAATGTCTTTTGAGACAAGGCCTGATTTTATAAACTTAAAAGAAATTTTAGAAATGCGTTCTTTGGGTGCAACAAAGATAGAACTAGGGGTTCAATCTGTTTATGAAGATATTCTTGAATTTAATAAAAGAGGACATGGGACAAAAGAAACCATTGAAGCAACTAAACTTTTAAGAAATGCTGGCTTTAAAGTGGCCTATCAAATAATGCTTAACCTTCCAAAATCAAATCCAAAAAAAGACGTTGAAATGTTTAAAGAATTATTCAAAAATGAAAACTATAAACCTGATTATTTAAAAATATATCCTTGCGCTCTTGTTAAAGAAGCACCTCTTTATAATCTTTATTTAAAAAAAGAATATAAACCTTATACAAAAGAAATTCTTTTAAAAATAATAAAAGAAATAAAAAAGGAGATTCCCGAATATGTAAGGATAGAAAGAATTGTGAGAGACATTCCTTCTCCCTTAATTGTTGAAGGAGGTGCTAAAGTTTCAAACTTAAGACAAATAATTTCTGCTAGCATGAAAGAAGAAAAATGGTCCTGCAGATGCATAAGATGCCGAGAAATTAAAAACACTAATTCAGAAGAAAAAGTTTATATTTTCAGAACAGACTACAGCGCTTCTCAAGGGAAAGAAATATTCCTGAGCTTTGAAGACAAGGAAAGAAAAAACCTTTACTCTCTTCTAAGATTAAGAGTTCCATCTTTCGATAAAGATACGTTACCGAACCTAAAAGAATCTGCGCTGATAAGAGAGGTTCATGTTTATGGACAAGCTACTCCAATCTCAGGAAGTAAAAACTCTGCTCAACACAAAGGACTAGGAATGCTAATGATTAAAGAAGCAGAAAGAATAGCAAACAAAGAATTTGGATTCAAAAAAATTTCCATTATTTCTGGAGTAGGCGTAAGAGATTATTATAGAAAAAAACTAGGATATAGGCTTCAAAAAACCTATATGATTAAAACCTTTTAAATCTTGTCAGCCCACTAAAAGGGACCACTTCTATTCCTTTCTTTTCTAGCTCATCTAAAAATAAATTCATTCCAATAGAGTCTGAAGAAATATGCCCAGCAATTACAATATTAATGTGAGCTTTTTCAGCTTCTTTTTTGTGCTCCTCTGAAGTATGCATAGCAATGATTGTTCCAATCCCAGATTGAGATGCTTTTTCAAATAATTTAGGAGAACCTTCTGTTCCTCCTGTCATCTCTGTAATTGCTATTTTGCCACATCTGCGTTCTGGAGCTCCATTAACTATCCTAGGCCCTGATCCATTTTTAATTCCTTCTCTGTATTCAGGTATCTTTTTAAGAATGTTTATTATGTCTTCAATTGTTTCTGGCTCTTCTTTCTCCATAATATCTTTTAAGAATTTAGCAACTAAGTTGTCTGCAGGAGTATGAACATTCATATAGTTTATTCCTAATATCTTAGCCGCGTCAACAACTTTTTGATGATTAGAAGCAGAAACACTTCTTGAGACTTCTGCAATTCTTGGAGAATTAAGAGATTCTATGATATTAATTGGGACGCCATAATAATTATACACATCCGCCTGCAAACTCATCGCATCGCTTAGACCTGGAAGACTTTTCCCTACTGGATGATGAGCAATAACAAGGTCTATATCACCTAAAGTTTTTGCTAATAATAATTCTGGAGTATCAACATCTATACCTGCTAAAATCTTTTTGATTTCCTTGTCTTCGCTAATATTATGAATTCTTGAATCTAAGAAAGGATTTTGAAGCTCATCCATGTCATAAAGCTCTTTTGCATCTTTATTAAGAGAATCATACTTCTTCTTTTTTTTATCTAAAAACTTCTGAATCTCAGAAGGACTCCTAAAGTCAGCATCTATTCCCATTTTTATAGCTAAATCAAATATTTCTTTTGTGTTCATATTAATACTTTAACCAAAAAAAAAGCTTTTGTCTAATCTAAGCTTTTTTTATTCAATTAAGAAGCAATATTTGTTCTGAAAATAATATAACACCACGAACTCGTTCTAATTTTTTTGAATATTAGACATGCAAATAAAGAATTTTTAATTTTCTTCTTTGCAGTTAGTCAACAAAACAACTGTTTGATTGTTTATAGTTTGAACAACCCCCCCTCCATTTTTGAAGATTCTTTCTCCATTCTCACTTTTGATTTTTATTTCTCCTTGAGAAACAGAAGAAACTAAGGGAGTATGATTATCTAATATTGATATTTTTCCAGAGCTAGTTGGCAAAGTCGCAATGCTTGCCTCCCCTTCAAATATTGTTTTTTCAGGAGTTAATATTTTTAATTTCATTTTATAACATCATTTATGTTTCCTTTCATGTAGAATTCTTCTTCTGACCTATCGTCTAATTCTCCTGATATAATTTTCTCAAATCCTTCAATTGTTTCTTCAACTTTTACATAAATTCCAGGAATACCTGAGAAAACTTCTGCAACTGAGAATGGTTGTGATAAATATTTTTGAATCTTTCTAGCCCTTGAAACAACCACCTTGTCTTCGTCTGCTAACTCTTCTATTCCCAATATAGCAATGATATCTTGAAGCTCTTTGTATCTCTGAAGTATTTTTTTAACATCTGTCGCCACCTTATAATGTTTTTCTCCTACAATCCTAGGATTTAATAATGAAGAAGTTGATTCTAGTGGGTCAACTGCTGGAAATAGTCCCAAAGAAGCAATTGCACGAGATAAAACTAACGATGAGTCAAGGTGAGAAAAAGTTGCAACAATGGCTGGATCAGTTAAGTCGTCAGCTGGAACATATATGGCTTGAACTGAAGTAATAGAACCATCTTCCGTAGAAGTAATTCTTTCTTGAAGATTTCCAACTTCTGAAGAAAGTGTTGGTTGATATCCTGTTTGAGAAGGAATTCTTCCTAATAAAGCGGAAACCTCTGAACCTGCTAAAACAAAACGGAAAATGTTATCCATAAACAATAGAACATCTTTTTTTTCTTGGTCTCTAAAATGTTCTGCAATAGTTAATGCTGTAAAAGGGACACGAAGCCTTGCACCAGGAGTTTCATTCATTTGTCCAAAAACTAGGCAAGTATTTTTAAGAGTATTCGCTTCTTTCATCTCTCTGTAAATATCGTTTCCTTCTCTTGATCTTTCTCCAATACCAGCAAAAATTGAATATCCTTGATGAAATTTAGCAATATTTGTTATTAATTCTTGAATCAAAACTGTTTTTCCTACTCCTGCTCCACCAAATAACCCCACTTTTCCTCCTTTAGGAAGAGGGCATAATAAATCAATTGCTTTAATCCCTGTTTCTAGTATCTCAATGTCTGATTTTTGATCTTTCAAAGAAGGCCCCTTTTTGTGGATAGAATCCATTTTTTGTGCCTTAATTTCTCCTTGATTATCTATCGGATTTCCCAAAACATTTATTATCCTTCCTAGTGTTTCTTTTCCAACAGGAACTTCAATTGGTTTTCCTGTATCTTCAACAATGTCTCCCCTTTTTAATCCTTCTGTTGGTCCCATTGCAAGACATCTAACTTTATTCTCTCCTATTCCTTGTTCCACTTCTAATGTTAAATCTTTGTCTTTCACTTTTAAGGCATTGTAAAGAAAAGGAACTTTTCCTTCTTCAAATTCCACATCTATTACCGGTCCAATTATTTGTATTATTTTTGCCATATATTTTTTTTATTTTATTCCATTGCTTCTTTGGTTGATGAAATTTCACAAACCTCAGAAGTAATTTTCTCTTGTCTTGCTTTATTATAAACTAATCTTAAGCCTTCTAGTAATTCCTTTGCATTGTCAGCTGCATTTCTCATTGCTATCATTCTCGCTGAATGCTCAGAAGTATTAGCAGAAAGAATAAATTGATAAATTAAATACTGAACAAATATGGGAATAACCTCGTCTAAAATATTCTTAGGAGATGGTTCTAGTAGGTAATTTTTATTTAAAGAATCGTCTACTGCCTCTTCTTCTTTTAAAAAGCTCTCAACGGTTTTACTTCTAGCAGGAAAAAGCTGAACTACTTTTGGCTTCTGGACAAAAGAAGAGCAAAAATTAGTATAGGCTATAAATATTTCCTGATATTTATTAGATAAAAAAGCATCAATTAGAAAGTCTGAAATTTCTTTAGTCTGCTTAAATTCCCAATAATCTCCAACTCCTAAAAAACTCTTTTTTATTTCTCCTCTTTTAGCATAATGACTTACTGCTTTTTTCCCAATTGGTAAAATTTCTATATTCCCTCTTTCTTTTAAGATTTCTATTTCTTTGTCTGCAAGCTTTAAAACATTTACATTGAAAGGTCCGCAAAAACCTCTATCGGATGCAACTACACAAACTAATATATCTTTGACTGGTCTTTTTTCTAAAAATACGGACTTTCCTTCTCTTAGCGCTTTCTTCATATTTCTAAGCATGTGTGCCATTTCTTGAGCAAAAGGTTTTGATTCAGAAAATCTCTTTTGAGTTTTCTTCATTTTAAGAGCAGAAAAAGTTTCTAAAGCTCCTGTTAATTCAGAGATATTCTTTACTGAGCCTATTTTTTCTTTTACTGATTTAAGATCCATAATTAATTTTAACTTTTTTAATTATCTCTAAAAGACTTTCTTTGTTTTTATCAGACATATCTCCTGTTTCTTTTATTTCTTTAAATATTTCTGGTTTTTCTAACTCAACTGTTTTCAAAACTTCTTCTTCAAAAAGCTCTATTTTATCTATTGCCACTTCTTCAATGTCACTATTTACTCCGGTAAAAATAACGACAACTTCTTTTTCAATTGGCATAGGTACTAAGTCTGCTTGTCTTAAAAGAATCCTCATTCTTTTTCCTCTTTCAATGATTTTTTTAGTTTGTGGGTCAAGTTCTTCAGTAAACTCTGAAAATCTTTCTAGTTCTTGGAATTGAGCTAAGTCTAATTTTAATCTTCCTGCGACTTTTTTTGTTGCCTTCATTTGAGCAGAAGAGCCAACTCTTGAAACAGACGTTCCAACGTTTATAGCAGGCTTTTGTTCTTTCTTAAATAAAGTTGACTCTAAAAATATTTGTCCATCGGTAATAGAAATAACGTTTGTTGGAATGTAACCTGAGATATCTCCTGCTTGAGTTTCAATAATTGGTAAAGCTGTTAAAGAACCTCCCCCCATTTCATCTGAAAGCATGGCTGCTCTTTCAAGAAGTCTTGAATGAAGATAAAAAACATCTCCAGGATAAGCTTCTCTTCCTGGTGGACGCCTTAAAATTAAAGATATTTCTCTCCATGCCCATGCTTGTCTAGTTAAGTCATCATAAACGACCAACGCATCTTGTTTATTATCTCTAAAGTATTCTCCAATCGTTGCTCCAGTAAAAGGAGCTAGGTAAGTAAATCCTGTAGGGTCATCGGGAAAAGCACAAACAACAGTTGTATATTCCATTGCTCCAGATCTCTCTAATTCTGCAATTAATCTTTTTACTTTACTTTTCTTTTGTCCGCAAGCAACATATATACAAGATGGTCTATTTTTTTCTCCTTTTTGATTGATAATAGCATCTAGAGCGACAGCTGTTTTTCCTAGCCCTCTATCACCAATAATCAATTCTCTTTGCCCTCTACCGATTGGAATCAAGGCATCAACCATTTTTATTCCTGTGTGAAGAGGCTTAGTAACTGGCTGTCTTTCAATAACTGAAGGACCTTTTCTTTCTATGGGAAGAAACTCTTGTGATTTAATTTCTCCTTTTCCATCAAGAGGCCTTCCTAGTGGATCAACTACCCGTCCCAAAAGACTCTCTCCCACCGGCACGGAGAAAACCTTTTTAGTTCTTTTAACAGTTACCCCTTCCTTTATTTTTTTATCATCACCTAAAATAATTGCCCCAATTTCATATTCCTCTAAGTTTAAAACTAAACCTTGAACTCCTGTTCCATCAAATTCAATCATTTCAAAATTTTCAACACTTTTAAGCCCTGATATTTTAGCAACACCATCTTTAATTTCTACGACTTCTCCAATTTCTTCAATTTCAGGAGAAATTTCTATTCCTTCTAGTTGTTTTTTAAATTTTTCAATTATATCCATATATTTTGTTTTTTAATTTGGTTAAAACATCACTCAAGGAAGCTTTAATCAAAACATCTTTCGTCCTTAAACGAAAGCCTCCTAAAAGACTTTCATCTAAAACATCCTCGACATTGTCTATCCCTTTTATTTCTTCCTTAATTTTTCCTTTTATTTCTTCTTTTTCTTTAAAATCATGAGATAAAAATAATTTAGCAGTTTTTTCTTTCCTATATGTCCTTTCAAGTTTTTTAATAATTGCAGGCAAATAAACTATTTTTTTCCCTAAAGAAGATTTTAAATTATTAAAAATTTTCTCAAAATCATTTGGGTTTTTTTCTAGGGATAGATATAAGGCACGAACCCAAAAAGAAATTTCTTTTTCCGTTTTCATATTTTAAGCTTATTTAGAAAATCTTCTGTTATTTCTTTTCCTTTTTTTTCGTCAATATTTTCTTTCAAAAGATTTTCGGCTAAAGAAAAAGCGTTTTCTATTGTTTTTCTTTCTGTAGCCTCTCTTTCTTTTAATTTTATTTCTTCAGCTTCTTTTTTAGCTTTTAATAAAATTAATGCTTTATCTTCTTCGGATTTCTTATCAATCTCTTCAGATCTTTTTTTAGCTTCTTCCTGTGCCTTTAATAAAATTATTTTCTTTTCTTCGTCATTCTCTTTTTCCATTTTAAGCTTTAAGTCTTTAAGCCCAGAAAGTTTTTCTTCTGCTTCTAACGACTTGCTAATCCCTTCTTCTATTTTTTGTCTTCTTTTCTCGAGTAAAGTTAAAAATGGTTTATATAAGAAAGACTTAAGAATAAAAAATAGAATAGCAAAGTTGATTATCTGCCCTACTAATATTTTCCAATCTATTTCTATACTGTTCATTTTTTAAAGCTTAGACAAATAATATTATTAAAGCTACTACCAAAGCATAAATAGCAATAGCTTCTGCGAAAGCGATTGATAAAATCATACCTGTTTGAACTTTTGATGATGCTTCAGGGTTTCTTCCGATAGCGTCTGCTCCTCTTGAACCTATTAATCCAATACCAATAGCTGGTCCAATTGATCCTAGTCCGATAGCGATAGCTGCTGCAATTGTGTTTAATGTTTCCATATTTTTTAATTTAAATTAATTTATTATTTATTCGACTTTTTTTCCAAAAACGGAATTATTATTTTATAAAGGTTAAATACTGTTAAAATTAATCCTAAGAAAATCGCTGTTATTAATATATAAGGAGATGTCTCTAGTTTTTTATCAAGCCATGCTCCTAAAAATATCGAAAGAGCCAATGGAAAAGATAATAAAAAACCTATCCCACTCCCCATCCCTAAAACATATCCTATATTATTCATGGGCTTCTTCGGTTGTTGTAAAGACATAAAAAACAGTAATTAATGATGAAAAAACTAATGCCTGAATAAATCCTACAAAAATCTCTAATCCTAAAAACGGCAAAGGAACAATAAATGGAATCATAAATGTAATTATTGTCAATAAAATTTCTCCCGCAAAAAGATTTCCAAAAAGCCTTATTCCTAATGACATTGTTTTTGTAATTTCTCCAACAGCTTCCAATATTCCTACAAAAAACATCAGAGGATTTTCAAGTTTTATAAACTTTTTAAGATAAGTTATCCCTCCTAGTTTCTTGATGGCAGTAAAGTGAATAAAAACCATTGAAAAAATAGCTAAGGCTAAAGTAAAATGTATATCTGAACTAGGAGACCTTAAAAAATGAATAACTCCCACGCCAGGGAGTATTTCTAAAAGATTATTAATTAAGATAAAGATAAACAACGTTGCAGCCAATGGAAAAATTTCTTCTGTTTTTTTTCTATCTCCACTCATGCTTTCAAATAAACCAAATAAGGTCTCTAAGATAAATTCAAAAAAATTCTGAATTTTTTGAGGAATAATATCTTTTTTTCTAAGCCCAAACAAAAACAATCCCATAAAAAGGATTGCACAAAATATAGCCAATATGAAAGTGTTGGTAAAACCTATTCCTAAAAAATTAAAAAATGGCTCCCCTGTAAGGGCTATGTGTATGTTCATATTAAAGCACTTTTATTTTACCTATAAATCATGCTATGTCAAGTTTTCAATCTCTTCTTTCACTATTCTCCTGTCATCCCAAGGAATCTTTTTACCATTGGCTTCGCATATCCAAGGCTCACATCCTTTTCCTGTTATAATGACAACATCTCCTCTTTTTGCTTTCTTCAAAGCAAACCTTATGGCTTCTCTTCTGTCGAGAATTTTATTAGCCATGGGAGAGCCCTTGGCCACCTGTTCAATAATCTCCATAGGATCTTCGTCATAAGGATCTTCGTTTGTCACAATAACAACATCTCCGTATTTATCTGCTATTTCTCCCAATACTGGCCTTTTCCACTTATCCCTTCCTCCTCCACACGAACCAAGGACACAAATTAGTCTGCCATTTTTTGGTTTAAGAAAGCTATAAACTTTATCTAAGGCGTTAGGAGTAAAAGCATAATCTACAAAAACACTAAAAGGACAATGCACCACCTCTTCCATTCTACCTGCAATTTGTTCAACCTTTAGTATCCCCTTTTTACAAGTATCTAAATCAATGTTTTGAGATAATCCAACGGATATTCCCGCTAAAGCGTTGTTAATATTAAACTCACAAAGTAGCCTCAGCTCAAATTTCGTTTTTCCAACAACAAAACTTGACCCTTCCGAATCGATAATAACATCTTTTGCTCTAATGTCTCCACTGTTTATTCCATAAGTTATCCTTTCTTTTGCAGGAAAACTTAAAAAATATTCAGCATTTTTATCATCAGTTCCAACAATATGAATTTCTTTTACTGATTTAAAAAATTCTCCTTTGGCTCTTTTATAATTTTCAAAACCCTTATGAGCTTCTATATGTTCAGGACTTAAATTTGTTATAACAGCAACATTGAAATCAATAAAACGATGCCTATGCTGTTTTACCCCTTCGGATGTTACTTCTATGATTGCATAGTCACATTTTTCACTAACTGCTTTTTTCAAAAATTTTTGTAAAGTAAATCTTCCAGGCATCGTCATCTTCATTTTATTCTCTTCTTCGGTATCTCCTATTTTAAAAACAATTGACGATGACGAAGCTATTTTATACCCAGCTTCTTTAAGTATTTGTTCCGTTATATTTACAACTGTTGATTTTCCATTAGTTCCAGTAACACCTATAACCTTTATTCTTCTCGAAGGAAAACCATTTAAAAGAGCAGCCAAAAAAACTTCAAAAAAATGAAATGCGCTAACTATAAAATTTGGAATATACTTTCTTAAAATCATTTTCTTAAAAACTTTAAAGCTTCTTTAACCTTTTCTTCTGTTCCTTTTAGCTCTTTTGGTAATTGTTTTATAACGTTTTTAGCTTCCTCCTTATTAAAACCTAGTACAACCAAGGCTTCTAAGGTGTCGTCTTTTTGATTATTATTACTTACTTCTTTAACTTTTCCTGTAATCTCTAAAAGAATTGTTTGTAGTCTTTTTTTACCAATCCCATTAACTCCCTCTGGTAAAATACCCTCCTCAATTAGTTTTTTTAGTTTTTTAAGAGATCCTGCAGAGGATAAACTCATAGCACTTTTAGGCCCTACCCCAGAAATTTCTTTTAACACTTTAAATAAATTTAATTTTTCTAATGTTAAAAAACCATAAAGCTCTACCTCTTTTTCTTTTAAGAAAAGGTGTGTAAAAATAATTTTTTCATCTCCTTCCTTAATTTCCTTTATGTCTGGAAAAGATAAGAAAACATCAAATCCCATCCCTAGGATATCAACAACTACCTTTTTATCATCTTTATATATAATTTTTCCGTGAAGATAACTTATCATTAAAATTATTATACCAAAACTTGCAATATTTGAACAATTAGTATATATATATCTTATATGCCAGTTACAAAAACAACAAAAAAAAGAGTTCGCCAAATTGAAAAACGGAAAATCGTTAATACGAAAAGAACTTTAGAAATGAGAAAGCTTATCAAAGAAGCTAATACTTTGCTATCTAACGAAAAAGTAGAAGAGGTTGAAAAAATGATGCCTAATATATATAAAGCAATTGATAAGGCTACAAAAAGAGGCGTTATCAAAAAGAACACAGGTTCTAGAAAAAAATCTAGACTCATGAAAAAAGTGAAAAGCTTAAAGAAATAAAAAGAATCGAGTTAAAGACTCGATTTTTTGTTTATAAAATTTCTTTAATTTCAGATAAATGTTTTATTTCTTTCCAAGCAAATCTTTTCAACTCTTCGCTTGGACTATTAATGGCAATTCCTTTTTTAGTCATTTTAAATGCTCCCAAATCATTAAGTCCATCTCCGACAAAAATAATGTCTGTTATTTTAACATTTTCTTTCAAAACTATTTCCTCCAAAGATTTTTCTTTAAAAGGAAGTCCTTCCACACAATCACTTTTAATTTTTAATAGTTCTCCGTTATCATCAAAAACAAAATTGCTTCCTGCATAGATACCGTCCAATAGAAACTTTTGCTTTATACAATCTAAGTATTCTGCTATAGAACAAGAAATTATATATATTTTATATCCTTTTTCTTTTAAATAATTTATTAAGTCTTCTGCTCCATCTCTAAGGTTTTTTGTAATATCAGTATTATTACAAAAATACTCTTTGTTTGCTTTCCCCGTTTTCTTTAACGTTAAAACTGTTTTTTCCCAAAAACATTTTGTTGATATCTTGCCATCTCTATATAGGAGAAAAGTTTCTTCTAATTCTTTCTCTAGTTCTTTTTTCCCACAAGTTAAAAAATCCCAAGATCCTTCTTCGACTAATGTTCCGTTAAAGTCAAAACAAATTATTTTTTTCATATTTCAGAAATTAAAATATCTAAAGAGATATTAGGATCGATTTTTCCAACTTTAATCTCAAAGTCTAACTCTACAATTCTATTATATATATTTTTAAGTTCTTCCATTGTAAAATTTCTTGCTTGAGAAGAGGACTTTCTATAAACAAACGGGTTCATTTGTTTAATAAATTCTCCATTTTTAACCGAAATAATATTTCTTATTTGAGAAGCAATCATTGCTAAAATAAAGATTGGTGAGTCTCCTTTCTCCATATGTTTCCTAAGAAGAACAATGGCCTTTTTTTTATTCTTAACGGCTATTGCATCTAATGTTTCGAAAATGTTTATTTCGTTTTTTGATTTTACCATATCCAAAATATTCTGGGAAGATATTTTTTTAGAATAATTAGCAAGCTTCAGTAACTCATTCTCCATTCGCCATAAATCTCCTCCAACAAAATCAACGATAATTTCCACTGCTTCATTATCTATCTGAACACCAAATTCAATTACCTTATTATTAATCCATTCTCTTAGCTTCGCTCCACTCAATAAATCAAATTTCTGAACTTTATCAAAGTACTTATGGAATTTTTCTTTTTTTAAAATATCAACACCTTCTACCAAAAGAAGAATATTTTCTGATTCTTTAAATTTTTTAATATTATTTAA
>CAZDVN010000006.1:0-16913 GCA_964508955.1 uncultured Candidatus Saccharibacteria bacterium | reverse complement strand
ACAAACTTTTATATCCATTTTTTTATTATATTAATAATTATCTTCTTCAGATTCATCTGTTACATATACGTCCCGAGCCTTGGAACCTTCTTGAGGACCAACTATTCCTCTTTCTTCTAAAATATCCATTAATCTTGCCGCCCTAGCATAACCTATTCCAAGTCTCCTCTGCAATAAAGAGGTTGAAGCTTTTTTAGAAGCAATAACGGTTCTTTTCGCTTCGTCATACATAATATCTTCTTTGGCATAGAAAGAATCCATTTGAGCTTCTGGTGTTTCAGATGACCTAGTTAATTCAGCCACTAAAGAATTATCTTCTTCTTCAGAAATATCATCTATCAAAGAATCATCTTCTTCTGGAGTTTCTTTTATCGTAAGATTAGCATCTGTAATCCAATTTATAACTTTCTTTATTTCGTTTTCTGAAACGTAAGGACTTTGTATTCTTTTCGGTTTGGAAAATTCTTTAGACAAAACAAGCATATCTCCCCTTCCTAATAATTTTTCAGCTCCTGAGCCATCAAGAATTGTCCTAGAGTCAATTAATGAGCCCGCCTTAAGAGCAATTCTAGATGTGATGTTCGCCTTAATTAAACCTGTAATAACCTCCACAGAGGGCCTCTGAGTGGCTAGAATCAAATGTATTCCAGTGGCCCTAGACATTTGAGCTAGCCTAACTATGTAAGATTCAATTTCTTTTCCCTTAACACTCATTAAGTCGGCTAATTCATCTATAATTAAGACTATATAGGATAGCTTGTCCTCTCCCTTCTTTTCCATTTTTTGATTATAAGAACCAATATCCCTACTATGTCCTTCTGCTAAAACAGTAAATCTTCTCTCCATTTCACCAACTAACCATTTTAAGGCTACTAGTGTTTGATTAGCATCATAAATTACCGGACACAATAAATGTTCTAGGTTAGCATAAACTGGAAATTCTACTCTTTTGGGATCAACTAAAACAAGCTTCATCTCTTCAGGGCTATTTCTATATAAAAGACTTATAATTAAAGAATTTAAGCAAATGGTTTTTCCAGAACCAGTCGTTCCTCCAACTAACAAATGAGGCATCTCAGCTAAATCTGCAAAGGCTGGCGCACCTTTTACATCTTTACCTAGTGCCATCAAAAGAGGGGCTGAAGAATTTTTAAACTCATCTGTGTCTAGCGACTCCTTTAATCCAACAACCGCTCTTTTCTTATTTCCAACTTCAATTCCAACAAGAGATCTCCCCGGAATTGGAGCTTCTATTCTAATAGTAGGACTAGCCAAAGCTAATGCCAAATCATTTTGTAATGTTGTAATTTTTGAAAGTTTTATTCCTTCTGCAGGCTTAAGAGTATACTGAGTAACAGTTGGACCTATGTTTATTTCTGACATTTCAACGGGAATACCAAATGTTTGCAAAGTTCTTTTTATAATTGAAGAATTATAGGAAATATCTCCTCCTTCAGGAGCTCCTCCTTTTTTAGTTAACAAATCAAGAGGAGGATATTTATATTCCTTATTTTCATTCTTTTTTTGTTCAAAAGTTTTAAAACTACTTCCCTCTTTTGGTTTCTCAGTCCTAATTTCTTCTTTCTTTGGAATAATTTTATCTAGGCCAAAAGTAGGAAAGTTTTTCTTTTTTTCCTCAATATCAGTTTTTTCCTTTTTCTTTATAGTAATATCCTCTTCCTCGTCATCCTTTTCTTCTTCTTTATATTCTTCAATAACTTTTCTAAATGGCTGGGCTATTATCCACAAAGAAACACCTATGGCTATTGCAAACAAAGAAAAAGAAACAATATAGTCAAAGCCTTTTAAGGTTGGCCAAGAAATTAAATATCCAATCCAGCCTCCCTCGCCAGAAGTATTCCATTTAAAAGAATCTAATAATTCTGGATTAGACTTAAATCCAAGTAAACTAAAAAAACTAGCTAGCCCTAAGATGAGAATTATTGTTGAAAGTATAAGAGAATTTTTATTCTCCGTAAAAACTTCTTGACCTTTTAAAATAACAATTCCAAAAATAGCAAAAACAATAGGAAGAATATATATGACATTTCCTATTAAAAAGTGAGAGACAAGTCTTAATTTTTCTCCAATATCTCCTGCTCTCCCTGAGAATGAAAAAAGAAAAACAATTGCCAAAAGAAAAAATAACGATAAAAGTAAATATCTTTTAGTCCTCTCTGGTAAAGAAAAACTAAACTTTTCTAAAATACTTTTTTCTGGTTTTTTAATTTTCTTAGTGTTTTTTTTCTTCTTCATAGCTACTTGTCCTTATTGTAGCTCAATCCTGTTCCAATTGGAAGTAGTTTACCAATAATAACATTCTCTTTTAACCCTCTTAGTTTATCTTCTTGCCCCCTTAGAGAAGACTCAATTAAAACTCTTGATGTCTCTTGGAAAGATGCTGCAGATAAGAAACTATCAGTATTCAATGAAACCTTTGTTACTCCTAAAAGCAAATCATCAGTTTCAATCTTTCTTTTTCCTTCTTTTTCAAGGGCTTCGTTTTCCTCTAGCATTAAAGCTCTGGAAATTATTTCACCTTGACTAAATCTGCTATCTCCAGAATCTTTAATTTTAACTCTTGAGAACATTTGTCTTGCAATCAATTCAACATGCTTATCATGAATACCTACACCTTGAGAAATATATACTTTTTGTATTTCTTTAATGATATAATCTTGAACTGCTCCAACTCCTAAAAGTTTAAATAATTTCTTAAGATCAATAGATCCAGAACACAAGGGACTTCCCTTTTTAATTATGTCTCCTTCTTTTACAAGCATTTCTATCGAAGAAGATATTGGATATTCGATAACTTCATCTTCTTTTTCTTTGGCATTGCTTCTAATAGTTTGAACTTTAGCAATTCCTTTATTTTCATCAATCTCAATAACTTTTCCATCTTTAATAGCAATTTCTGTTTCTCCTTTTGGAGGTCTTCTTTCAAATATTTCTTCAACTCTTGGCAAACCTCTTGTAATATCAGCCTCTCCAGCAACACCTCCCGTATGGAAAGTTCTCATTGTTAACTGTGTTCCTGGTTCTCCAATAGCCTGAGCAGCAATAACACCAACCGCTTCTCCAATATTAATCATTCCCTTCCATCCTAGGTCTAGCCCATAGCACTTCTGACAAATACCTCTTATGCATTTACATGTTAGAGGAGATCTTATTTTTACTGTTTCAATTGTTGGCAATTCTTTAATTCTCTGAGCAATTTTTAAGGTAATAACTCCTCCAGACTTAACAAGAACTTCTTTTGTTTCTGGGTCTTCAATTTTTTCTAATGAAACTCTTCCAAATATCTTATTTATGAAATCTTGATTAATTTCATTAGCATCTTTTTTGCTAACAACAAGACCCTCTTTATCCTTACAATCTTCTTCATTAATAATAACATCGTGTCCTACGTCAACAAGTCTTCTTGTTAAATACCCTGAGGTTGAAGTCCTAAGAGCAGTATCAGCTGTTCCTTTTCTAGCTCCATGAGTGGAAATAAAATATTCCAAAACGTCAAATCCTTCTTTAAAAGAATTTTTAATAGCTAATTCAATAATCTTTCCTGCAGGATTTGCAACAAGACCTTTCATTCCTGCCATTTGCACTGGCTGAGACCATGAACCCCTAGAACCAGAGTCTACTATGCTGAATACAGGACTGTCTGATGATATTGCCAAAGGAACTAATTTTTCAATTTCGTTTTTTACTTTTTTCCAAACTTCAATAACTTGAACTGTTTTTTCATCACGAGAAAGAAGTCCTTTTTCATAGAACCCTTCAATGTCTTTAATTTTTTTCTGAGCTTCTTTCATCAAAGCTGGCTTTTCTTTTGGAACAATCAAATCTCCCATACCCCAAGTAATTGCTGATTTTGTAGCATAAAGGAATCCTAAGTCTTTTATCTTATCTAAGGTTACAACAGCTTGGTCTTCATGCTTATCAATAACCTTATTTATCATTTTCTTTACTGTCTTTGAATCCATAACTTCATTTTGAAATTCAAAATCTTTTGGTAAAACATCATTAAAAATAATTCTACCAGCACTGGTTTCAATAATTTCTTCTCCAATTCTAACTTTAATTAATGCTTTTAAATGAATTTTATTTAAGTTAGAAGCAATCAAAGCTTCCTCTTTTGAACCAAAAATTCTTCCTTCTCCCTCTAGCCCTGGAATAATTTTAGTTAAGTAATAACAGCCTAAAATCATATCTTTAGTTGGAATCATGATTGGGTCACCAGTAGAAGGTTTCAATAAATTAACACTAGAAAGCATTCTTTCTTTTGATTCTCTTTGTGCTTCTTCTGACAATGGAACATGAATAGCCATTTGATCTCCGTCAAAGTCAGCATTAAAAGCAGTACAAACTAAAGGATGTAACCTTATGGCGTCTCCTTCAATTAATATCGGACGAAAAGCTTGAACACCTAGCCTATGAAGCGTTGGAGCTCTGTTTAATAAAACATATCTTTTTTCAACCACTTCCTCCAAAGATTCCCAGACTTCATTTGTTTCTTCTTCAATTAATCTTGAGGCTCCTCTTACATTAAAGGCAAGCTCTTTTTCTAAAATCTTTTTGATCACAAATGGCTTAAATAATTCAAGGGCCATTTTCTTTGGAACTCCACACTCATCAAGCTTCAATTTAGGACCAACGACGATAACACTTCTTCCTGAATAATCAACTCTTTTCCCTAAAAGGTTTTGCCTGAATCTTCCGGTCTTTCCCTGTAACATATCAGCTAAACTTTTTAAAAGTCTTCTTCCTCCAGTAGAGGCTTGCGTAGTTGTACTTTTACGCATCTTATTGTCTATCAAAGCATCCACTGCTTCCTGAAGCATTCTTTTTTCATTTCTAACGATAACATCAGGTGCATTTATTTCTAAAAGATACTTCAGTCTATTATTTCTATTAATAACTCTTCTGTATAAATCGTTTAAATCAGAAGAAGCATATCTTCCTCCATCTAGTTGAACCATTGGTCTTAAATCAGGAGGTAAAACAGGCAAAACATCAATAAACATCCACTCTGGCCTTACCTGAGCATAAGTCATATCTTTAAAGATCTTTAATCTTCTTAGAAGAAGCTTTTTATCTTCAGTAGATTTTTTTTCTTCCATTAATT
This sequence comes from uncultured Candidatus Saccharibacteria bacterium, assembly GCA_964508955.1. GTDB lineage: Bacteria > Patescibacteriota > Minisyncoccia > Minisyncoccales > Minisyncoccaceae > UBA2558. The sequence continues at coordinate 11,788 of CAZDVN010000006.1, read as the reverse complement.
TTTCAATCTTAACAGTTTCTTTCTTAAGGTCTAACTTGGAAAACAAATCTTTCAAAACTTCTGCTCCCGTACCAGCTTCAAAAACTTCTCCATATTTTAAAGATAATGCATGGTAATCAGCTTCGTTCAAAACAACCAAGGGCTTGATTGATGATAATTCTTGTTTTGCTTTGTCTTTAGCTTTCTTAAGATCATCTTGTGCTGTTGCTTGTTGTTTTTCGTTTTCAATACTCTTCTTTATATCTCTCGTTTTTGATTTAAACTCTTCTTCAATTTCTTTTAATATTTCTTCTTTTAATTTATCATCAACTTTTGTAACAATATATGAAACAAAATAAACAATCTCTTCAATTTTATGTAAAGGAACTCCTATAACCATTCCAATTCTTGAGGGAATTCCCTTTAAAAACCAAATATGAGAAACTGGAGAGGCTAATTTAATATGCCCCATTCTTTCTCTTCTAACGGAAGACTTGATAACTTCAACTCCACATCTATCACAAACTATTCCTTTATACCTAATTCTTTTATACTTACCACAATAACATTCGTAATCTTTAGTTGGTCCAAATATTTTTTCACAGAACAAACCATCCTTTTCCGGTCTTTGAGTTCTGTAGTTAATAGTTTCTGGCTTAGTAACTTCTCCATGAGACCAGCTTAAAATGTCCTGAGAAGAAGCTATTTTTATTTTGATTGATTCTAAATTAGAGACAAACATATTTTTATATTTTTAATTTAGTCTTCTTCTTCGACTTTACCTTTAATAATTACGTTTAGAGAAAGAGCTTTTAGTTCTGATAATAATAAGTTAAAAGAGGCTGGAATATTTGGGTTTTTAATTTTCTCTCCGTGAAGTATTGCTTCATATGTTGTAGCTCGACCAGCGACATCATCTGATTTTATAGTCAGCATCTCTTGCAGAGTATAAGCTGCACCAAAACCTTCTAGAGCCCAAACTTCCATCTCTCCAAATCTTTGTCCTCCAAACTGAGCTTTTCCTCCTAATGGCTGCTGTGTGATTAATGAGTATGGTCCGATTGAACGCATATGAATTTTATCTTCAACCATATGGGCCAGTTTAATCATATAAACATAGCCTGTTGTTACTCTCTCGGGTAAAAATTCTCCTGTTTCAGGATCTACTAACTTTAATTTTCCGTCTTCAGGATAACCTGCTTCCTTAAGTTCTTTCACAATATCCTCTTCAACAGCCCCAGACAAAGATGGAGTTTCTGCTAAATATCCTAACTTTTGAGCGGCAAGCCCCAAATGCGTTTCTAGTATTTGTCCTAAGTTCATTCTGGAAGCAACTGAAAGAGGGTTTAATATAATATCTAGCGGAGTTCCATCTTCTAAAAATGGCATCTCTTCGGTAGGTAAAATTTTAGCAACGATACCTTTGTTTCCATGTCTTCCTGCTAATTTATCTCCTACCTGAATTTTCCTAGCTTGAGAAATTCTTATTCTAATTTTTTTAATAACTCCTGGCTCTAAAAAGTATCCTGCTTCTCTAGAGAAAACTTTAACATCAGTTACTCTTCCTCTTTTCCCGTGCTCCACTCTTAAAGAGGTGTCTTTAACTTCTTTGGCTTTTTCACCAAAAATTGCACGTAATAATCTTTCTTCAGCTGATAAATCAGCTTCACCTTTAGGAGAAATTTTTCCGACTAAAATATCATTTGGTCCTACCTCTGCTCCTACCCTTACAACTCCTTCTTCGTCTAAATCTTTAAGCTTTTCTTCTCCTACGTTAGGGATGTCAGAGGTGGTTATCTCTGGTCCAAGTTTTGTTTCTCTAACACTACAGAAAAAATCTTCTATATGTATAGAGGTAAAAACATCTTCTTTCACAAGCTTATCTGATAAAACAATAGCATCTTCGAAAGTATTTCCTTTCCAAGAGACAAATGACACTAAAAGGTTTCTTCCTAAGCTTAATCTTTCTTTTGCAATTGAACCTCCCTCTATCAAAACATCGCCTTTTTTAACAATATCCCCCTTATTAACAACGGGCATTTGATGTAAACAAGAATATTGGTTAGTTCTATCAAAAATTCTGAGAGGATAAGCTTTAGTTTTTCCAGAAGTAGTTTCTTTTACTTCAACTATATTTGCATCAACTTTAACAACTTTTCCTGCTTCTTTTGCAACTACCAATTGGCCAGAATCACGTGCTGCCCAAAACTCCATTCCTGTTCCAACAAAAGCAGCCTCTGGATTTACCAAGGGAATTGCTTGTCTTTGCATATTAGAACCCATTTGAGCTCTGTTAGCATCATCATTCTGTAAAAAAGGAATAAGAGATGTTGAAACAGATATAAATTGCTGTGGAGAAACATCAACGTAATCAATGTTTTCTTTTTCAGTTTCTCCTGGCTCTCCTTTTATTCTGGCCTCAATCCTTTCTTCAACAATATTATTTTTTTCATCAAGAATTATGCTTGCAGGAGCAATATTATATCTTTCCTCCTCGTTAGCATCCATATAGAAAGCTTCGTTAGTAAGCTTCAAATTAGTAACCTTATAGTATGGAGTATCTATAAATCCATAAGGATTTAATCTTGCATATAAGGATAAATGAGTAACAAGACCTACGTTTGGACCTTCTGGAGTTTGAATAGGACAAATTCTCCCATAGTGAGAAGGCTGTACATCTCTGACATCAAAACCTGCTCTTTCTCTAGTTAAACCTCCAGGACCTGTCGCAGTTAATCTTCTCTTGTGTTCCAATTCTGACAATGGATTAGTATTGTCCATAAATTGAGAAAATTGACTGGCAGTAAAGAACTGAGCCACTTGAGCAGAAAAAGGTCTTGGATTTATTAATTGGCTAGGAGATAAGTTCTCAAAATCTAGCGTTGACATTCTGTCTTTTATAATTCTAGACATTCTGGAAATACCCACTCTTAACTTGTTAGATAACAATTCAGAAATAGTTCTAACTCTTCTGTTTCCTAAGTGGTCAATAACATCTGCAACCGCTCTGGGGTCATTATTAAGCCTAATAATTTCTTTCATTACAGAGACCAAATCATCAACTGACAAAACTCTGTCTTCTTTTGTTATCTCTCTTTCTTTTTTAGGCATAAGGTCTGGCAATCTTGACCACGTCTTCCATCTTCCAACCTTAGATAAATCATATCTCTCAAAATTAAAGAACATATTAAAAATTAATTCTTTTGCGGCATCAGGATTAGCCATTTCTCCTGACCTTAACCTTTGATATATTTCAAGTAATGCCTCTCCCTGATTATTAGTAATATCCTTTTTAATTGTTTCTTCTATAAAGCTAACCTCTCCTTCGTCAAAACCAGTAAAAAGACCTCTAATGTCATCATCGTTATATCCTCCCAATGCTTTAAGAAGAGTTACAGCAGGGATTTTTCTTTTTCTATCAATCTTTACGGTTAAAACTCCAGAAGCCTCTGTTTCAAATTCTAGCCAAGATCCACGATTAGGAATAACCTTAGCCGCAAAACATTTTTTTCCTTTAGTAATATTCAAAGGGAAAAAAACTCCAGGAGAACGAGTCAACTGAGAAATAACTACCCTCTCAACACCATTTAAAACAAAAGTTCCTTTGTCTGTTAACAAAGGAAAGTTACCGAAAAATATCTCTTGGTCTTGAGAGCTTTTCGTTTTCAAATTTCTTAACCTAACCTTTACCCTTAAAGGAACTTCGTATGAATCATTATTTTCTCTGGCTGCAAAACCTGTTTTATAGTTAGGCTCTCCCAAGGAATAATTCAAAAAATCTAATTCAAATTCTTTACCTGTATAATCCTTTATAGGAGACACCTCAGCGAAAAGATCTTTTAATTCCTCTTCCCAGAATTGTCTCCAACTTTCCTGTTGCATAAAAATAAAGCTAGGCAACGGATAGGAGATATTGCTTTTAGCAAAACTTTTAGTTTTGATTTTCATATTTTTTATTTTAGTCTTAAGAAAAAGTGGCTAATTAGAAACAAAAAATACCCTGATTGTTAATTTCTGTAGGGCTAAACACGTTTATTTTATAAAATGGGATATTGAAATCAAAATACCAAGTAATTATCTTGCAAATTACATTAACTTTATCACAAATATATTTGTTGTCAATAGCTATGACTCCGTAATCATCATGTTTTGTAATAATCCCAAAGCAATAAAAGTAAAAACAATATTACTCCCTCCATAGCTAACCAGTGGCAAAGGAAGACCGATGACTGGCAATAGCCCTAAGTTCATCCCAATATTGATAAACATTTGGAAAAATATTGATATGGAAAGACCCGTAGCAAAAAGTCTCGAAAAATTAGACCTAGCATTGAGAGCTATCCTTAATATTCTCCAAAATAATATTCCAAATAAGCTCAAAATAGCAGTTGTTCCAACTAAGCCTGTTTCTTCAGCAACGACAGAAAAGATAAAGTCTGTTTTTGCTTCTGGAAGAAACTTATTCTGAACCTGAGAACCATTTCCCAGCCCCTTCCCTATTAATCCTCCTGATCCAATAGCAATAAGGGCTTGATTGCTATTCCAATTTCCACCCAAGGCATTTTCTTGAGGATTAATAAAGTTTATCATTCTATCTCTTTGATAATCTTTTATTAAAAAAGACCATACAAGAGAAAGCGCTAATACGCTTAATAAACATAGTAAAATAAAATCTTTCAGTTTGATTCCAGAGACTAGTAAGATTCCTATCCATATGGCAACAATGACCATTACGGAGCCAAACTCTGGCTGAAAGAATATTAAAATAGAAGGAATAAAAGCATATAGTCCTGAAAGAAAAATGTGCTTTATCTTGTAAAGTTCAACGTGCCTCTTGCTAAAATATTTCGCTAGAAGAATTATGAGAATTATTTTTGTTAGCTCTGTTGGATCAAACGTTATGGGACCAATTCTATACCATGATTTAATTCCCCTTATTTCAGGAGCAAAGAAAAAAAGACCGACTAAAGACAATACACATAAAAAATACAAGGTTAAAATTAAAAAAGAGTTTTCTCTGATTGTTCTATTGTCAAAAAAACTTATCCCAATCATCAATAAAAACCCAAAAACAAAAAAGCCAATTTGTCTCCAAGTATCAAAAAAATTACCACTTGAAATACAAGCACTATATATAAAAATTATTCCTATAATAGCTAACGCTGAAGCTGCAAAAATTAAAAGAAAATCTAATTTTTTAATGTGATTTAAAAAGCTCATGAATTTATCATTTCAAAAAAATCTTCTTCTCCAATCACTTTTATTCCTAAATCCCTTGCCTTCTCAATTTTTGTTCCTGGGTTTTCTCCTGAAACTAAATAATTAGTATTTTTAGAAATTGAATCAGAGACTAGGCCCCCTAAAGATACTATTTTTTCTTTTGCTAATTCTCTACTTAAGCTTTTCATTGTTCCCGTTAAAACAAACTTTTTACCTAATAAAATAGCATTTGTTGATTTTTCTTGAAAATAAGAAATGCCCCTTTCTTCAAGCTTCATAAGAAACTCTTTGTTCTCATCATTATTAAACCATTGAAATATTGACTTAGCCACAATTGGTCCAACATCATTAATATTTTCTAATTCTTCAATCGTTGCTCTTTCTATTTCTTTCGTATTCTTAAATCTCCTTGATAAATCATAAGAAGTTTTTTGTCCAACATTTCTTATTCCTAAAGAATAAATAAAACGGGAAAAAGAAACTTTTTTTCTTTTTTGAATATTTATAATTAATTTTTTTGCTGATTTTTCAGCAAATCTTTCTAAAAGTAAAATATCTCCTTCTTTTAAGTCAAACAAATCAGCAGGGTCTCCAACGAGACTTTCTTCTAAAAATTTTCCTAATATTTTCGGACCCAACCCATCGATACTAAATGCACCTCTTGAAACAAAGTGCTTGAACCATCCAACTTTTCTTTTGAAACATTTTGTATTTGGACATCTCCAAACTATTTCTTTTTCTGTTTTTATTAATTCACTACCACAAGAAGGACAATGCGTTATCATCTTAAAAACCTTTTCTTTGCCTGTTCTTAATTCAGGAAAAACTTTTATAACCTCAGGGATAACATCTCCTGCCCTTCCCACAATAGCAGTGTCTCCAATTTTTAATCCCAATCTTTCAATCTCTTTTTCATTATGCAAAGTAGCTCTTGTTATAACCGCTCCGTTAATTGTAACGGGAGTTAATATGGCCACTGGAGTTATTGCTCCTGTTCTTCCAACTTGAATCTTTATATCTTCAATTATGGTTGTTGCTTGCTTCAAAGGAAACTTTAATGCAATAGCTCCTCTAGGAGACTTTCCTATTATTCCTAGTTTTTGGAAAACACTATTATTATTTATAGAAACAACTAATCCATCAATCTCATAAGGAAGTTTTTCTCTATGCTTCTGCCAATAATCATAAAAAATAAAAACTTCGTCCATGTTTTTACATAGTTTATTGTATTTGTTATTTGTTTTAAAGCCTAAAGATTCTAATATTTTATGCTCCTCCTCGTGAGTTTTTTGTCCTAAATCAGAAATTAAACTATAAATATCAGCATCAAGTTTTCTTTTTGCTGTAACAGAAGAATCTAATTGCCTCATTGATCCAGCAGCTAAATTTCTTGGATTTGCATAAGGAACTAGCCCTTCTTTAATCCTTTCTTTGTTGGCATTCTCAAAGTTTTTTTTATTTATTACAGCTTCTCCTCTAACAATTATTTCTTCATAAGAATCGTTGTCTAATTTTAAGGGAATAGATTCAATTGTTTTAACATTTTGAGTAATGTTCTCGCCTACTTTTCCATCTCCTCTGGTAGAGCCAACTTTTAATAAACCTCCTTCATAAGTAAGTTCAATCGCAAGACCATCAAGCTTAGGCTCACAATAATATTCAATTTCATCTCTTTCACTTAAAAGATTTTTATTCCTTTTTTCCCAAATGTCCATGTCTTCTCTAGAAAAAGCATCGTTAAAAGAAAACATCATTTTTTCTCTTTTGATTTTTTCAAAAGAATCTAATGGTTTTCCTCCTATTCTTTGGGTCGGAGAATCAGTAGTTATAAATTCAGGAAATTTTTGCTCTAAATCAAAAAGCTCTTTTTTAAGAGAGTCTAGGGCTCCCTCAGATATCTCTTCTTTATCTAAGACATGATAAAGATAGCGATGATAATTAATCAGCTTTTTTAATTTTTTAATTCGTTTTTTAGATTCTTCTTTAGGCACATTAATAAGAAACTTCAATTCTTTTCTTTGCATTATTATAGGTACCAGTTGATTTTATTTTTCCTCCAGATTTACATTTCAAAGGGTCGGTAGGAGTAATCTCTATTTCATAAGTTCCAGGATAATCAATCGCAAAATGAAATTCGTTAATACGCTCACAGTTATTATTACTGATACGATATAGCGCTCTCTCTACTCCCGCGTCAGCAGCATAGAAAGCATTAACAGAGTCTCCCAAAATAACAGCTAAATTTATTCCTCCAATAATAGAAGTAGCTAGTCCAAAAACAACAGCCAAAAGAACAGACATCATTATTATTATCATATAAAGAGAAAATCCTTTTTTGTTTTCTTTAATTTCCATTTTTTTAAATATCTATTTGTCTTTTTGAAATAGTTGTTTGAACAATCATTTTAGAAATATTATCTCCTTTGTCTTCTTTATGCATAACAATTGAAATCGTTACTCTAGGCTGAAGATTGCTTTCATCTCCTTTGACATAAAAAGTAAGATTATCGGCATTAAAAGATGGCGATGTTATTATATTTCCTGATCCTCCTGGAACACTTGTATCTACTGAAACTCTCTCTTTTATCGAATTGCTATCTAAGAAAAACTGTCTGCATAAATAATTATCTATGTTCGCTGAGTCAGGAGAAAGGAAGATAATACTATTAGTACCTAATCCGTAACTTTTCCCTACGTTAGAAAGACCGATACAGCTACCTGTTTCGTCCTTTATGGCCATTCTCATCTTACTTCCCATATATTCTAGCGCATAGCTTGATTGCTCAACCAATTCTTGGCCCTGTAAAATTCTAGTTTGAGTTTTGATTGAGACAATAAAAACATTAATTAAAATAAGAGAAATAATACCAAAAAGAGCAATAGAAACTAATGTCTCCACCAATGTAAAACCTTTATTCAGTTTTTTAATTAATCTTGGTTCCATGGTTCCCAATTATATATTTTTGATCTTGTTGTAGTTGATTTATCCTCCCAATATATGTCAACCATAATATCAAGCTCATCTCCATTTTGAGCTAATGTAATTCTTCTCTTGTAATAGGTTTTTATTTTATCTCCCGTAGAATCATAGCTATACCTCCCCGTTGAATTGTCGATGTAAAAAAATTTTCCAGTAGCAGAAACTAAAGAATTGCTTGTATAATCCGCCTCACAACCTTCATGACAATTAGCAAGTCCGGAGGTCCATGTATTCCCATTTATTTTATTAATATCTCTTATGTTTTTAACTATTTCTATTCCCTCTTGGGATAAATAAGAAGCAACAAAATTATCTCTAATAGTTTTTGATTGTTCTGAAAATCTAGAAATCATAGAAAAGATACCCACGATACCAATCCCAACAATAACAACAGCTATAATCATTTCTATCAATCCAAATCCTTTTTGATTTTTATAATTATTTTTCATAACTAATCTTTAATTATTTCACTTCCTCCAGAACTATTTATTATAATTGTTCTTTTTATTTCTTTATCAGTAATTTTTAAAGTAATTGAAGCATTTTGATTTAAAATTTTATCATGAATATATGTTATCGGACCAGGAGGACAAAAAGAAATGCTTAATGTTTCTTGAGACAACTCATTAATTTTTATACTTTCTATTTCTATATCATCTGGAAGTATTATCGTTTCTAGAATTGTATCTCCTGAATCATAGTAAGGTGTTGTATTGTTATTCTCATAAACAATGTAACTTCCCTTATTAGCTGTATTGAAATAAAAACCGTATCCATTGGTATCTCCACTTCCCTTTATTCCAGCCATTGCTTTTTGTTGAACTTTTCTTATCCCTTGAGAAATATCTTGCATGGATCTTTCCAGAGAAAAAAGCTTCACACTGGCACCATAATCAACTAATACAAGTGATGATAACACTATTGATATTGTAACTATAACTAACAATTCTATCAAGGTAAATCCTTTCCTCATTTTAATTAATTAATGATAAATACCAAATAACAATATTGCTTCCCCAAAAAGAAGCTATAAACATTCCTGTCAAAAGAAATGGAGCAAAAGGAACTTCAGACCTTAATGCCTTTTTTTTCAAAAATACCATTCCTAATCCTATTATAGCACCAAATAGAAAACCTAAAAAGATTCCTACAATAATATTTGGCCATCCTAAAATTAATCCCATTAAAAAAGCTACTTTAACGTCTCCAAATCCCATTGCCATTCCCTTGGAAAAAAACCATATTGAAAAGAAAAATAGTGCAGACCCAATGGCAGAAAAAAAAGAAAATACAACTTGTTCGCTACTTAAAATTCCTGAGAAGTATGAATAAGCAATCCACAACACAGACAATCCTATCGCAGAAAAAATAGCTCTATCCGGGATAATGTAATACTTAACATCGTAAACAAAAATCACAATGATTAATGATATTAAAATTAACCAAAAAAGGAATACTAAGGAACATCCAAGTTGAACATATAAAAAACAAAAAATAAAAGCTGTGAATAGCTCAACTAAAGGATACTGAAATGATATTTTTTCTTTACAATAACGACACTTTCCTTTTAAAATAAGAAAGCTGAGCAAAGGGAACAAATCACGAGGGGTTAAGTCGTGTTTGCATCTTGGACAATAAGATTTACCAAAAATGAAACTTTCTTCTTTGTGTATTCTCCATATAACACAATTAAGAAAACTTCCAATGATAAGGCCAAATATAAAAATAAAGGATAACTGAATCATTGTGAATAAAATTTCATAATAATATGAAACTTAAATTATTGACACTTGTAATCAACTCCATCGCAACCAGAACTTTCTCCAAAGTATCCAGAACTATCCATACATAAAGAAGTTGTTTTGTTTATTTCTTTTTGAAAGCAATACATAGAAACATCCTCTTTGTTGCTGTTAATATGTATTATTAATTTTCCTGGAGAACTATTAACTATATTTCCACAAATAATATTCCCCACTCCTGTTCCAATAAAGTTATTCTTATTTAATAAACAAAAATCTAACTTAACTTCTTTTTCAGAGTTATTATAAAAACCATTTTCTTCTTTAAACTTCTCGGCAAAAGACTTCAATTGCATCATGCTTTCCTTAGTTTGATCATTTCCAGGAACAAGGATAGGGACATTCTTCTCTTTTTTTGTAAAATAAAAAAAGGAAAAAACTAAGGCAAAAATAACTACTAATAAACATACTAGCTTTATTAAGTTTTTACCTTTTGTATTTTCTTTTTCCATGTTTATTTATTGAAATATCTTTTACTTAATAATTATATTATTTAATGTGTATAATAACATTTAACTATGGTAAATCAATTAAAGTTAAGTTTTTGTTTTCTTTTGTTTCTATTCTTTGCCTATTAACCTTGATTTTTTTAATTTTATTCGCAAGAAATCAATGTACAAGTTTCCTCGTTAACTCTTCCAGCACTATCCATGCACAAACTAGTTCCACTGTTTAGAACAACACTCATGCAATAAGCTGTTGCTGATTGATTGTTTCCTTCCGAAACAAACGCACCACCCTGAACACCTATATCGGTCACAAGAGCTGCTCCATCAGTACCAGCGTCCGTAAAGCCAACATAAGTATTCTTTACAAGCCTATGTATTTCTGCAGTTGCTCTTAATTGATCCATACTTGCCTTAACTCTTGCGTCCTTGGCAGAGTTCTGAGCTCCAGACATAGAAACGATAACTGTTCCTGATAATATACCAATAATGGCAATTACCACTAGCAACTCAATTAATGTAAAACCTTTGTTTTTCATGTTCATATTATATGTTTATTGATTTATATTGCCTAATATATTACCTAAGGACCGCAAGCTGTAGCTGATGCTACACACGCTACCGTACCAACTTTTCCTGTACTATCCATACATAAAGTAGTTCCACCATTTAAGACAACGCTCATGCAATAAGCTGTTGCTGATTGATTGTTTCCTGCCGAAACAAACGCACCACCCTGAACACCTATATCGGTCACAAGAGCTGCTCCATCAGTACCAGCGTCCGTAAAGCCAACATAAGTATTCTTTACAAGCCTATGTATTTCTGCGGTTGCCCTTAATTGGTCCATGCTTGCCTTAATTCTTGCGTCTTTAGCAGAGTTCTGAGCTCCAGACATAGAAACGATAACTGTACCTGATAATATACCAATAATGGCAATTACCACTAGCAACTCGATTAATGTAAAACCTTTGTTTTTCATATTTTATATTATTTTATATTCTTTTTGTATTATTAACTGCCGCTACAAACTTGTGAAGAACAGCTGTCAGTTTTTTGAAAAACATGTCCCTTGTTATCTATGCACATTGTATTACCGTTATTTAAAGTGACAGAAAAACAGTAGTTTGTATCTGCTATATCAGAAACAAAAGAAGCGGAAGTTTTTGCTTGACTAGATATGTCGGCTACAAGAGCTGCCCCATCAGTACCAGCTAATGTAAATCCAGTATATATATTATTTTGAATTCTAAATATTTCTGCAGTTGCCCTTAATTGGTCCATTCCAGCCTTAACCCTAGCATCTTTAGCAGAGTTCTGAGCTCCAGACATAGAAACGATAACTGTACCTGATAATATAC
>CAZDVN010000005.1:0-18978 GCA_964508955.1 uncultured Candidatus Saccharibacteria bacterium | reverse complement strand
AACCTTGCCAAGGTTGAGACGGCAGTTCGATTCTGCTCGCCCGCTCCATAATTAATATATTTAAATACAAAGTATGAAAATAAATTGGTGCGGTGATTCTTGTTTTGAAATAGTATCTGTTTCAAAAGACAAAGAAAATATATTGACTATTATCGATCCAAAAGAAGGAAAGAAATTTGGTAAAGCTGATATTATTTTACAAACTCATTCTCTAGAAAATAAATTTAAAACAGACGAACAGTTTGTTATTTCTTCATGTGGAGAATACGAAAGAAAGGGAGTTTTCATACAAGGAATAAGCTCCTCTCAGATTGATAAAAAAATAGAAAATATTATTTATACTATTGAAATTGAGAATGTAAGGATATGTCATTTAGGCTACCTGGGAGATAATAATTTAAGCGAAGAGCAGGTAAAAGAGATAGGGAATGTAGACATACTAATGGTTCCAATTGATGGTGATAAAACTATCGGATATTCAGAAGCAGCTAAAGTTATTTCTTTGCTAGACCCTTCAATTGTTATTCCTATGTCTTATACCAAAAAAGGCCTAGATTCATTTTTAAGAGCTATTGGAGAAAAAGAAACTGAACCGAAAGATAAATTAATTATTCAGAAAAAAAATATTTTAGATACAAAAGAAAAAGCAGAGATAGTAATATTAGAGGAAAAATAGAATGAAAAAAGAAGAAGAAAAAGATTTAGAAAAAATAGGTAACGTTCAAGAAAGAGAAATTTCTTTGGAAATGAAAGAAAGCTATATTGACTATGCGATGTCTGTTATTGTTTCTAGGGCTCTTCCTGATGTTAGGGATGGCTTGAAGCCAGTACAAAGAAGGGTTCTTTACGCTATGTATGACATGGGAGTAAGGCACGATGCAAAATTCAGAAAATCAGCTGCAGTTACCGGAGAAGTTTTAGGAAAATATCATCCTCATGGAGATAGCTCTGTTTATGGAGCCCTAGTAAGAATGGCTCAAGATTTTTCATTGAGATATCCCTTGGTAAGAGGACAAGGAAATTTTGGAAGTATTGAAGGAGATCCTCCTGCTGCTCAAAGATATACAGAATGTAAATTATCAAAAATAGGGGAGGAGTTATTAAATGATATTGATAAAGATACTGTTAACTGGACTGATAATTACGATGCAACAAGAAAAGAGCCAAGCGTTCTTCCTGCTCCCTTGCCTAATTTATTATTGAATGGTTCTACTGGTATTGCTGTTGGAATGGCAACAAATATTCCTCCCCATAACCTAAGAGAAGTCTGCGAGGCTTTGATTTTTTTGATTGATAATCCTAAAGCAGAAACTGAAGATTTGGTTCAGTTTATAAAAGGACCGGATTTTCCTACGGGAGGAATTATTTATAATAAACAAGACATTTTGTCTGCTTATTCTCAGGGCAAAGGAGCTTTTCTTACAAGAGGCAAAGTAGAGATTGTTGATAAAGAAAAAAATTCTCAATTAATTGTTTCCGAAATACCTTATCAAGTCGATAAGTCAGTTTTAATTATTAAGATGGCTAATCTTGTCCAAACAAAAAGACTAGAAGGAATAAAAGACATTAGAGATGAGTCAGATAAAGATGGAATGAGAATTGTAATTGATTTACAAAAAGGGGTTATTCCTAAAAAAGTTTTAAATGTTTTATATAAGTATACTGATCTTCAAAAAAGATATCATTTAAATATGCTAGCTTTAGTTAACGTTATAGAGCCTAAAGTTTTAAATCTTAAAGATGTCCTTGAGCTTTATTTGCTTCATAAGCAAGAGGTAATCATAAGAAGAACTCAATATGATTTAAATAAAGCCAAAGAAAGAGCCCATATTTTGGAGGGAATTTCTAAGGCATTAGACAAGATTGATGCTGTAATAGAAACGATTAGGAAATCAAAAGATAAGGAAGAAGCAAAACAAAATTTAGTTACAAAATTTAAATTAACCATGCTTCAGGCTGAGGCAATTTTAGAGATAAAATTGCATCAATTAGCTAAGCTAGAAAAACAAAAGATAGAAGATGAGTTAGCTCAGAAGCTGAAAGAAATAAAAGATTTAATGAAAATATTGGAAAGCAAGGCTGAGCAAAAGAAATTAATGAAGAAAGAAATAGAAGGAGAGGTTGAATTGTACGGAGATGAAAGAAGAACGGTAGTTAGAGCCAATAGTCCTGAAGAAATATCTGAAGAAGACTTAGTTCCATTGGAAGACGTAATTGTTATTTTAACAAACGGAGGATATATAAAGAGAATTAATCCTTCAGAATATAAGAAACAAAATAGGGGAGGACAAGGGATAATTGGAATGAAAACAATGGAAGATGATGCTGTTTGTCATTTCTTTAGCGCAAAAACGCATGATTCCCTTTTCTTTTTTACTGATTCAGGGAAAGTTTTTCAAACTAAGGCTTATGAGGTTCCCGAAGGATTAAGAGCAAACAGGGGAAGAGGATTAATGAATTTCTTAGAAATTTCAACTCAGGACCAGGTTCTTTCTGTTTTGCCTTTGGATCAAAAAGACAAAGAACAAAAAATTAAGTATTTGATAATGGTTACTAAAAATGGAGTTGTTAAAAAAACATCTCTTAAAGATTTTGAAAATGTTAGGAGGGGAGGTCTTATTGCAATCAAATTAAAACCAAAAGATTCTTTATGCAGCGTTAAAAAAATTGCTGAAGGTGATGAAATTATTTTAGCTACTAAAAATGGACAATCAATTAGGTTTGCCGAAAAAGAAGTAAGAAAAATGGGAAGACCTGCTTCAGGAATTAGAGGGATAAAGCTTAAAAAAGGAGATGAGGTTATTGGAATGGAAGTCATCAAAAAAGAAGACATTAAAAAAGAAGATTTCTTGTTGGTTTTGACGGAAAATGGTTTTGGGAAGAAAACATTAACATCTGAGTATAAGACTCAGGGAAGAGGAGGTTCAGGGGTTAAGATAGCTCACATATCTGCAAAAACTGGAGCGTTAGTTAAAGTAGAAATTATTGCTGGAAAAGAGGACTTAATTGTTATTTCTGAAAAGGGACAAGTCATAAGAACAAAAATTGCGAATATTCCAAAGCTTGGCAGAAATACTCAAGGAGTTAAAATTATGAAAATAAAATCAGGAGATAATGTTGTTTCCGCAACGTGCGTAGAGAAGGAAGAGGAAAATTGATTTGCAATTAATTCATTGTTATATATAATAAATACATATGAACGAGGGATTTCTTAACCCAGAACAGATTATCAATAGCATTCCTTTAAAAAGCAATATGGTCGCTTGTGATTTTGGTTGTGGTTCTGGGGGGTGGGTGATTCCTTTAGCTAAAAAACTTGAAGATGGAACAGTATATGCAATAGATATACTAGAAGGTTCTCTTTCTGCTTTAAGTTCAAAAGCTTCTAATCAAAATATTACAAATATTAAAACTATACTGGGAGATATAGAGAGTGGCCCTAAAGTAAAAGAAGATTATTTTGACTTAGTCTTAGTTACAAACCTTCTTTTTCAAATAGAAAAAAAAGAACAAGTTCTCCAATCAGCAATGAATATTTTAAAAAATGGGGGATTGTTACTTGTTATTGATTGGAAAAAAGATGCATCGATGGGTTCAAAAGAAGGAAGATTGTCTTTACTGGAAGCAAAGGAAATAGGAGAAAAGGTGGGATTTAAAGTAGAGAAAGAATTTAATGCCGGAAGTTTTCATTGGGCCATAATTTTTAAAAAATCATGAAAAAGAGATACTTATTGATTTTTTGTTTTTTAGTCCTTTCTTTGCCCTTAGTCATTGGTGCGCAACCTCAATTTCCAAATCCGATAGATTCAACTACTTTCGAAGAACTCTTAGGAAAACTTGTAGAATGGATAAAAGGAATTGCATTAGTTTTAGCACCACTGGTCATTATTTATGGAGGATTTTTACATATTACTGCTGCTGGTAGGCCAGAGCAATCTACTAAGGGTAAAAAAATAATACTTTATGGTGTAATAGGATTGATTGTCGTTCTTATAGCTGGAAGTTTCCTCGAGATCATTGAAGATCTTATTAAAGAATAATTAAAAAATAATTAAAATATGAATAACAAAACTAAAAATATTTTATCGTTTGTATTGTTGACTTCCTTGATGTTGCCATTAGCAACTTCAGCTTCATCAGATAAAGTACAAAGCGTAATTCAGAAATTAACAGATTGGATTCTTTTGGTTTCAGGAGGTTTAGCTGTTTTAATGTATGTTATTGGAGGTTTTTTATGGATGAGTGACGCTGGAGATGCAGGAAGATCAAAACTAGCAAAAAATATCATAGTTTCAACAACAATAGGACTGATAATCGTTTTAATGGCTGCAGGAATAAAAACTTTAGTAGAGGATCTTGTTAATTAAAAAAGGATAAGAATTGGAAAAATAAAAGGTCGAAGATAATTAATTAAAAATTTGATTTATATGAAAAAAATAATATTAGGATTAATCGCTGCCTTGTTTATATTTTCTTCCGTAGGGGCAGGAGTTGTTTTCGCGGCAGCTGACCCAACAGGTCCATACGAAGGTTGTACCATCAGTCCTACAAATCTAACGAGAATGCCAACAACCTTAGGTTGTACAGCTGACTGTTCATATGATACAGGAAATTGTGGAATGTGTTGTGCTCTTAACTCTGTTTATACAATTATAGATTGGCTATTCGTTTTCTTGATAGCAGTTACCACCTTAATGATCATTTATGGAGCATTCTTGTTCGTTACTTCTTCTGGAAATGCTGACACAACCAAAAAAGCAAGAGATTTAATTCTTTACGCTGCTGTTGGTCTTGCAGTTGCATTCCTTGCAAAAGCTATCCCATCATTAATTAAAGTTATATTGGGAGTTGGATAGTTTTTTATTAACACTCTCTTTCTTTTTGAATAAAAGGGGAGAGTGTTTTTAAGCCGAGGTGGCGGAATTGGCAGACGCGTATGCCTTAGGAGCATATATCCTTGTGGTGTGAGGGTTCAACTCCCTCCCTCGGCACAATAAAAAAGTTCCTCTTATGAGGAACTTTTTGTTTATTCTATTGTTATTTTTTTATTTTTTGCTCTTTCAATTTTTTGCATTCTTACTGTCAGGATGCCGTCCTTTATTTTTGCATCTATTTTTCCAGTATCTATTTCTCGAGGAAGAATTATTTCCTTTAAAAATGGACCCCAATAACATTCTTCAAGAAAGTATTTTTTATCTTTGTCATTGCTAGGATTCTTTCTTTCTCCTCTTATAATCAAAATGTCATTTTCCAGGGCAACGTCTATTTCGTCACTTTTTATTCCTGCTATTGCAGATAAAACAACCAATTCTTTTTCTGTCTCGTATACGTCAACAATCAGTTGTCCTTTTGGGTTGTCCCAATTTTTAGAACTCTCTTTAGTAATAATTTTTTCTTTAGCCATATTTTTATAGTTTACAAACGCTTTTTAATTTTTTGATTCTCTTAAGTCCGAAGGAGAAAAAAACAAACAAGATGAGAACCATTGAAAATGAATAAAATATTGATGAGCCATATTCACCCATCGTCTCTTTCATTATAGATGATTCTGCAAAAAAATTAAAGGTAGCATGGATTATAATCGAGATAGAGAATCCGATAACTAATAATATATGGCGATGCTTTAAGTGATAAAAAGACAAAGCTATAAAGTATCCTATTATTCCGGAGCATAAAACATGAAGAAGAGTTGCTCCAAAGAATCTACTAAAGGTAAGTATAATAGGATCAGCTAAAAGAATATCACATTTGCTACAGAAGAGAAAAATATTTTCAATAGTAGCAAACCCAAGAGCAGAAATTATCATATATAAGGGAATATCTATTGGTTCATCAATTAAAGAAGTTCTAAGGGCAGACAACCTAACGACAAAATATTTAAAAGTTTCTTCAACTAACCCAATTACAAAAACGAATTTAATGATTAAGAATATTTTATGTTCCATTTCTATTTTATTCAAATCTCCTAAAAGCCAATATTCAAAAAATAAAACAGGGACAGAAATTATTGCTCCCAATAAAAAAACTTTAAGAATCTTTCTTCTTGGTTCTGGTAAAACGTCTTTTTTTAAAAAATATAATAGCCATGTAATTCCAGGGATAAGAGCTAATAAAAAAGCAATTAAAATGTTATTCATTTATTTTAAGATTAGAACTAGGTTTTACTTTTAGCCAATTTATTTTTTTAGGCTTTGGTGAATATATTGCTGCTAAGCCAATCATTGCTGCATTGTCTCCGGAAAACTTAGATGGAGGAGCAAACACTTTTAACTTAGTATTTTTCTTAAGCTCTTTAATTAACTTTTTATTTGCCGAAACTCCTCCTCCTAAAATAATAGAATTAACTTTAAGATCGTTAGCAGCTTTGATTGTTTTATGTGTTAAGACGTCTATTATTGATGATTCTATTTCAAAAGCCATTTCTTGAATATAATTTTCATCAATCTCTTTTCTCTTTTTTATATCGTAAAGAACGGCGGTTTTTAATCCTGAAAAACTAAAATCATAATTCTTATCTTTCATCATTGGACGAGGAAGAGATATATTATATTGATTGCTTTTACACTCTTTAGCCTTTTTTGCTATTATTGGTCCTCCAGGATAACCAAGTCCTAGCATTCTTGCTGTTTTATCAAAACATTCTCCAGCGGCGTCATCACGGGTTTCTCCAATTATCTTATAATCTCCAATTTTTTTAATATATATAATTTGGGTATTTCCTCCTGAAACAATTAAACAAATTGCTGGGAATTTAATTTCTGGAGTAGCACCTAAATAACTTGAAAATATATGTCCCTCAAGGTGGTTTATTCCAAACAAAGGAATATTCCAATAAAAAGAAAGTGCACGAGCAAGGTTTGTTCCAGTGTAAAGACAGGGTTCAAGTCCTGGTCCAACGGTAACTGCAATTTTATTTATTTCAGGAGTATTATACTTTTCAAAAAATTCTTTTATGTCTTGAAAAAGGATCTCATTTTTTTCTAATTCTTTTTTAATTTTCAATATTTTTTTAGCATCTAACTTTTTTTTATTTTCTTTTAGTAGGTTAGATTTTCTCAAGGCCTTTATTAACAGGGGAACAAGATTTTTTTGATGTTCTCTCTTTGCGAGAGCAGGAAAAACTCCACCATAACCACTGTGAATTTCTGATTGAGAAGAAACTAAATTAGCCAAAACTTCAAAATTATTGAAGTCTATTTTTTTTGAATTTTTAGCTTCGATTATGCTAATGCATGTATCGTCACAGCTTGTTTCTATTCCCAGAATAATCATATTTTTTAGTATTGTAATGGAAATAAAACATTTCCGCAAATAGGCTTGACTTAAATGATTTTTAAGTTTATATTATAAGTACACATAAAAGCGAATGACTAATAAAAAAACATCAATTTACGTAGTCCTTATATTATTTTTAGCCGCAATTGTTGGTCTTTTTTGTTACCCCGATTCTTTCAATAAAAGAATAGATAATTTTAACGAAAAATATAATTTCAATATTTGGCATTTTCCAGAAACAGATTTTAAATTAGGTCTTGATTTAAAAGGAGGTGTTCACTTAGAATACGAAGCTGACTTGAGCCAAATTGAAGAAAGGGAGAGAGAAGAAGTGATGGAAGGGTTAAGAGATCTTATTGAAAAAAGAATAAATAAGTTTGGAGTGGCTGAACCAGTAATTCAAATTTATGGTTCAGATAGATTAGCAGTTGATCTTCCTGGTTTAGAAAGCATAGACTCTGCTATTGAATGGATTGGAGAAACTCCATTGCTTGAATTTGCTGAAGAGCGCTCAGAAGAAGAAGTTAAAAAAATTGAGGATAAAAGAAAAGAACTTCAAGGCTTGTCTATTGAGGAGATGCAAGAAGTCGAGGAATGGTATTTGGCTTTTGAAAGTCCTTATAATAAAACAGAATTAACTGGAAGATACCTTAAAAAAGCATCATTAATTTTCAACGACACAACATCTGCTCCAATAATTGAACTTAAGTTTGACGAAGAAGGGGCTAGGCTTTTTGAAGAAATAACAGAGAGAAATGTTGGTAAGTCTTTGGCGATATATTTAGATGGAGAGTCAATCATTGATGTGGGAGGAGGTATTTATGCTCCTAGGATTAACGAAAAGATAAGCGGAGGTTCAGCGATTATTACTGGACAAACAGATATTAATGAAGCGAGGCTAATAGTTCAAAGATTAAATCGAGGTTCTTTGCCTGTTCCGTTAGGAGAGCCTATTGTTAAAAAAATGATTGGTCCAACATTAGGGTCAATTTCCCTAGATAATGCGATAATAGCTGGTCTTTATGGATTAATGGGGGTGATACTTTTCTTAATTATATTTTATAGGCTTCCAGGATTATTGGCATCGTTTGCTTTAATTATTTATTGTTTAATTCTTTTAGGCTTAATTAAAGTAATTCCTGTTACATTAACTTTGGCAGGAATAGGAGGAATTATTTTATCGGTTGGAATGGCAGTTGATGCAAATATTTTAATATTTTCAAGGATGAAAGAAGAGCTAGCTCAGAAGAAAGATCTTTTGACTAGCATTGAAGAAGGTTGCAATAGGGCATGGTCTTCTATAAGAGACGGAAATTTTACCACCTTAATAGTTGCCTTCATTCTTTATTTTTTGGGAACTAGTTTTATCAAAGCATTTGCATTTACCTTGATATTGGGAATATTAATTAGTATTTTCTCTGCAATGGTTATCACGAAGCTATTTTTGCAATTTATTGCTAGAACTAAATTAGGAAAAATTAAATGGTTGTGGTTTTAAAAATATGAACTTCTTAAAATATTCAAAATTGGTTTTTTCTATAGCGTTTGTTCTTATTGGAGCAAGTCTTTGGTTTTTATTTTCTTTTGGTCTTAATCTAGGAATTGATTTTGAAGGTGGAAGTCTTATAAATGTTATATATGAAGGAGAAAGACCTAGTATAGACGAAATAAAAAAATCATTAGTTTCTTTTGAAGAAATTGGAATACAAGTTCAACCTTTAGGAGAAAAAGAAGTTTCTTTAAAGATAAATAAAAAAGATGTTTCAAGTGAAGTTTTTTCAGAGATATTATCTTTTTTGCCAGGAGAATTTGACGAAAAGGGAACAAGCATAGAAACAATAAGTCCTTTAATTGGGAAAGAATTAAAAAATAAAACATTAATGGTTGTTGTTGTTGCTTTGCTAGCCATGCTTGCATATATTGCTTTAGTATTTAGAAGTGTTCCAAAGCCAATTAGTTCTTTTCAATATGGAATTTCTTCTACCTTGATGCTTTTCCATGATATTGTTATCCCCTTAGGATTTTTAGCCTTTATAGGTCATTACTATGGGGTGCAATTAAATATACCAATTGTAACGGCTCTACTAGCTATTGTTGGATACTCTATTAATAATAATATTGTTATATTTGATAGAATTAGAGAAAATCTTAAAAAAGACAGTAAATCTTCTTATGAAGAAGTAGTAAATAAAAGTTTAAATGAAACTTTTGCTCGTTGTTTAAATACATCTTTAACAGTTTTTATCGTTCTGATTCCTTTGTATTATTTTTTTGCCAACGAAGAAAGTTTAAAATATTTTACCCTAATAATGGGAATAGGAATTCTAATAGGATTTTTCTCTTCAATCTTTTTATCAACCCCACTGTTAGTAATGTGGAATAATTATAGAAAAAAATAATTATGAATTGCAAACAAACATCACAAAATATATTAAAAAATCTTAACGAAAGAACAAAAGAAGTTATTGTTCGTCGTTTTGCTTTAGGAAAAAATAAAAAACAAGAAACATTAGAATCTATTGGCCAGAGCTATAAAATTACCAGAGAAAGGGTTCGGCAAATTGAAAAAGATGGAATTAAAAAATCAAAAAAGGCAAAAGATGATTTAGGAATTAAAAAAGAGTTTGATGAAATCATTTCTTTTTTTGAGAATGAAATAAATAATTGCGGAGGAGTAGTAATAGAAGAAATTATTTTTAAGAAACATAAGCTAGAGGAAGAAAAAAATCATATTTTATTTTTATTTTCTTTGTCTAATAAGATAGCAAAAGAGAAAGAAGACAATAAGTTCCATTCTTTTTTAACAACTAGCAAGGATGATGCTCATCATGCTAAAAACACAGTTTTAGACTTTGTTAAGATATTAAAAAAGAAGGAAGTCCCTGAAAGCATTGAAAATCTTTATACTGAATACGATGGAAAAGAGAGTAAAGAAGTTTTTTCTAATTACTTAAAAATTTCAAAAGATATTTTAAAAGTTTTTGATGGTGAAAAATTAGGATTAAAGTCATGGCCAGAAGTAAACCCAAAAACAGTTAAAGACAAAATAAAATTAATTTTAAAAGATAACAAAAAGCCAATTCATTTTAAAAAGATTGTCGACATGGTTGTTTCTCTTGGAGATCGTCTTCCTAAAAAAAGGAATCTTCATCCTCAAACAATTCATAACGAACTTATTAGAAACCAGGATTTTGTTTTGGTGGGTAGGGGTTATTATGCTTTAAAAGATTGGGGTTATAACCCTGGACAAGTTAAAGATGTTATATACCAAGTTTTGAGTGCATCTGAAACATCTCTTCCAAAAGAAGAAATATTAAATTCTGTTTTAAGCCAAAGAATAGTTAAAGAGTCAACGGTTCTTCTAAATTTGCAAAATAAAAAATATTTTACTAGAGATGTGGAAGGAAAATACAAAATTAAAGAATCTTAATTTAAATTAATGTCAGATCCGATAATTATAATAGGTGCAGTTTTATCGTTTGCTTTAATCTTAAAAGCTTTTATTTTTCAATTTTGGTGGATACTTCCTCCATTTTTAATTTATAATCAATTAAAGTTTCACTATGTTTTTTATATGGCCAGCAAATGGGTTGGGGCTGAGGTAAGAGAGAAAATTGTTTTAGAGATTAAAATTCCTCACGAAATATTAAGACCGACGAGAGCCATGGAAAATGTTTTTAACTCTATATGGGGGACATATGATCCTCCTAGTGATTGGAGATCCTCATATTTTGAAGGAAAAACTCTTCTTTCTACTTCTTTTGAAATAGCTGGAATTGATGGAGTCCCGCATTTTTTCATAAGGCTTCCTAAGAGTAACAGAAAAATTGTTGAATCTTCCATATATTCTCAATATCCTGAGGTTGAAATAACCGAAGTTCCTGATTATACAACTCAAGTTCCTATGGATATTCCCAATAAAGAATGGGATTTTTGGGGAACAGATTTTGAATTAGTTAAATCAGATGTTTATCCTATAAAAACCTATGAACAGTTTTTTGAAGAAACTCCAGACTCTTCAAAAGAAGAAAAAAGAATAGATCCTTTGTCTTCTTTATTTGAATCTATTTCTAGAATAACAAAAGGAGAACAAATGTGGATTCAAATAACGATGACGCCAATTACCGTAAAAGAAGATAATTTTGTCAAAAGAGGAAAAGCCGAAGTTGATAAGTTAGTAAATAGAACTACAAAATCAAGTGGTTTTCCTCCATTAATCCAAGATTTTTTTCGTCTTTTAATTCATGGAACAACATCCGATGCTTCTGTCGAAGAAAAAGAAAGTTTTCTTCCTCCAGAAATGAAATTAACCCAAGGAGAAAGAGAGGTTGTGTCTGCTATTGAAAAAAAAGTATCAAAAGTTTGTTTTAAGGGATATATTAGATATATATATCTTGCAAAAAGAGATGTTTTTTTTGGAGGAGCTAAGGGATTTGGAGTAGGATTTTTTTCTCAATTTGCTACTCAAAATTTAAATAACCTAAAGCCTTGGAGCGAGACAACAACAAAAATTCAAGCACCAGATATTTTTACTGCAAGAAGACTATATGTGAGAAAAAAAGACATGATTGATAAGTACAGAAGGAGAGACCCTGCTTTTGATCCTTTTTCTCCTCCTGAGGCTACCTATGTTTTAAATTGCGAAGAATTGGCAACTTTGTTTCATTTCCCAGGGAAAGAGGCTGTTCCTACAAAAGCGTTAGAAAGAGTTGAAATGAAAAAAGGAGCTCCTCCTTCCACTTTACCAGTAGAAAATTAAAAATATGGAAAACAAAGAAATTATATTATTTGGTCAAACAACCTTTAGGGGAGATAAAAAAAGATTTGGCATTAAGATTGACGATAGAAGACGTCATATTTATATTATAGGTAAGACTGGAATGGGTAAAACGGAACTTTTAAAAAATATGGCTATTCAAGATATTAAAAAAGGTTATGGAATAGGCTTTATTGATCCTCACGGAGAAGCATCTGAAGGATTAATTAGATTTATTCCTAAAGAAAGGATTGAAGATGTTGTTTATTTTAATCCTTCCGATATTGAAAGACCAATAGCATTTAACATTATGGAGGACGTTGACCCTGACTATAGACATTTAATAGCTGGAGGGATGATGGGTGTTTTTAAAAAGATTTGGCCAGATGTTTGGTCTTCAAGAATGGAATATATTTTAAATAATGCGGTTTTGGCTTTGCTTGAAATAAAAGGCTCTACTCTTTTAGGTATAAATAGGCTTTTGGCTGATGCTGAATGGAGAAAAGAAATTATTGATCAAGTTACAGACCCTGTTGTGAAAGCTTTTTGGACAAAGGAATTTAGTAGGTACAGTCAAAGATATGAGACTGAGGCAACAGCAGCAATACAAAATAAAATTGGACAATTTATTTCTTCTCCATTAATAAGAAACATTGTTGGACAAGAAAAATCAACAATAGATATTAGAAAGATTATGGATGAAAAAAAGATTATGATAATTAATCTTTCTAAGGGAAGAATCGGGGAAGATTCGTCGAAACTTTTAGGAGCTTTAATAGTTACTAAGTTACAATTAGCGGCAATGTCTAGAGTGGATATACCAGAAGAAGAAAGAAATGATTTTGTCTTGTATATTGATGAGTTTCAAAACTTTTCAACAGATTCTTTTGCCAGCATTCTTTCAGAAGCGAGAAAATATAGGTTATCTTTGATTTTAGCTCATCAGTATATTGGCCAGATGGAAGAAGAGGTTAGGGATGCTGTTTTTGGTAACGTTGGGACAATGATAGTATTTCGTATTGGAGCTGAAGACGGAGAATTTTTAGAAAGAGAGTTTTCTCCTGAATTTTATTCCACTGATTTAGTTAATCTGTCTAAGCAAAATATATATGTTAAATTAATGATTGATGGATTAACCTCCAGGCCTTTTTCGGCAGAAACTCTTCTTCCGGCAGTTTCAGAAAAAAGCTATGAGAACGAAATAATTAAATTTTCTCAAGAAAAATATGGAAATGATAGAAAAGTTGTTGAAGAAAAAATTTCTATATACACAGGCTTTGAAGAAGAAGAGGAGGAAAAAGACGAAAAGAATAAGACTAGAGAGCTTTATGATTCTCAATGCGAAAAATGTGGAAAGAAAATAAAAGTTCCTTTTTTGCCTGATCCTAATAGGCCAGTTTACTGTAAAGTTTGTCTTGCCGCTGGTGCCGCTAAAGAAAAAAGAGATATTAGTTTAGAAGAAAGTTCTAAAATTTTTATTCCTTCTAGAAAAGAAAAAAAAGAATCTGTTATTGGTAAAATAGACATAGAGGGATTGAGAAGTATAATCAAGGAAGCAAAAAAAGAAAAAGATGAAGATAAAAAGAAGAGAGGTAATCTTAATCCTGGGGATACAATTAAATTTTAACCTTGTCTTTTCCTCGTTTTTTTGTTATATATATTCTATCTATGGCCCTATCGTCTAACGGTTAGGACACCAGATTTTCAATCTGGTAATCAGGGTTCGATTCCCTGTAGGGTCACAATGAACGAAAAATATTATCTAAAAGTTGGAAAAGCGGCAGACTTAAAAAATCCCAAGGAAAGAAGTCTATACCGCTTTTTGGAAATGTTTGTAGGAATAATAAGTTTGTTAGTCCTTTTCTCAGCCGTATTTTTTTCTTGGAAGTTGCCGATTCTAATCGCTTTTTTTATTATCGTTTATGATATTTATTGGCTACTTAGAACAATATATTTTGCTTTTTATTTAAAATCTGGTTATTCCCGAATGAAGAAAAGCGAAAAAGAAGATTGGATTAAAAAAATTGAAGAAATAGGTAAGCCTAAAAACGGACTTGAGATTGAGAGTTTTAGAGACATTTATCATCTTATCATTCTTCCTACATTTAGAGAGCCAGTTGAAGTTGTAGAGACAACGATGGATTGCCTTTTAGAAACAGATTATCCTAAAGATAAAATGATAGTTGTTTTTGCTTGTGAAGAAGCTGATAGAGAAAATGCAGAAAGTATTTCTTCAGTAATAAATAAAAAATACGGAGATAAGTTTTTTAAGTTTTTAATAACTTTTCATCCTAGTAATTTACCAGGAGAGATGGCCGGTCATGGAGCTAATGATGCATGGGCGACTAAAGAAGCTAAAAAGGTAATAGACGAATTAAAAATACCTTATGAGAACATAATAGTTTCTTCATTTGATATTGATGCCTGTGTTTATCCAAAGTATTTTAGTTGTTTAACTTATTATTATTTAACCGTTGATAAACCATTAAGAGCTAGCTATCAACCAATTCCTTTATATTTAAACAATGTTTGGCAATCTCCTTCTTTGTCTAGGGTTTTTTCTTTTGCTTCTTCTTTTTGGCACACCATGAATCAAGAAAGGCCTGAAAAATTAATTACTTTTTCTTCTCATTCAATGCCTTTTAAAGCCTTATTTGATGTTGGCTTTAAACAAAAGAATGTTATCTCAGATGACTCTAGAATATTTTGGCAATGTTTTTTTGAATACGACGGAGACTACAGAACTCAACCAATTTATTATCCTATTTCCATGGATGCTAATTGTGATGAAAGTTTAATTCAAACCTTAAAAAATATTTATAAGCAACAGAAAAGATGGGCCTATGGAGTAGGGGAGGTTCCATTTTTTATCTTTGCTTCCTTGAAAGATAAAAAAATCTCAATAAGGAAAAAGATAAGCATGGGTTTTGATTTGATAGAAGGGCATATTTCTTGGGCAGTCTCATCATTCCTTATATTCCTTCTTGGATGGCTTCCTCTAATTCTTGGAGGAGCAGAGTTTTCTAAATCTCTTTTGTCTTATAATTTACCTAAAATTACAGGGATGATTTTAACAGTAACAATGTCTTTTTTAATTATATCAATTTGGACAAGCATGATCCTTTTACCTCCTAAGCCTATAAATTACGGAAAATTTAAATATGTATTAATCTGCTTAGAATGGATTATGATTCCTTTTGTTATGATTTTCTTTAGTGCCTTGCCCGCGCTTCATGCTCAAATGCATTGGCTTTTTGGAAAGTATATGGGATTTTGGGTAACACCAAAAGTAAGAAAATAATTACTCTAAATGTACTTTCTCTTCAAATGACTTTAGTCTTTTTTGAAGCATGGGATGTTTCTTTAAGTGGGGAATAATTTCTATAGCTGCTTCGCGTGTTTCTCTTATTAACTCAATGTTATTAAGAGAGGACATTACAAAATCAGGGATACCCCATTGCCTTACTCCTGAAAAATCTCCAGGTCCTCTTAAGTTAAGGTCTATTTCAGAAAGCTTGAAGCCACTATCATATTTAACCATAGCGTTTATTCTTTGAATGGTTGATGCATTTTTAGAATCTGTCAGGAGAAGGCAATAAGATTGATTTTTTCCTCTTCCAACCCTTCCTCTGAACTGATGAAGTTGAGCAAGCCCAAATCTGTCTGCTCCTTCAATCATCATAATTGTGGCATTGGGAATATCTATTCCAACCTCAACGACAGAAGTGGAAATAAGTATATCAAATTTTTTGTTCTTAAAATCTTTCATGATTTTGTCTTTTTCTTTTGGCTTCATTTTTCCGTGAAGCATTTCTGTTTTTAAATTTGGAAATATTTCTTTTGATATTTTTTCATATTCATCTGTTACTGCTTTTAATAATAGCTTGCTGTCTTCGTCTGATTCTATTCTAGGGCAGACGATAAAAGCCTGTCTTCCTTTTTTAATTTCTTTATCAATTAGCTTGTATGCTTTTTTTCTATCAGTGATAACTTCTGTTTTTGTTTTCTTTCTTCCTTTGGGAGGATTATCTATTGTAGACAAATCTAGGTCTCCCCAGATTGTAAGGGTTAATGTTCGGGGGATAGGAGTTGCTGTCATTGATAATAAATGAGGAATTTTCTTTTTAGGAGACAAGGATGCTCTTTGCTTAACTCCAAAACGATGTTGTTCGTCGATTATAATTAATCCTAAATCCTTGAATTTAACTTTATTTTCCTTGCTCTTTTTTTCTTGAGTGATTAATGCTTGAGTT
This sequence comes from uncultured Candidatus Saccharibacteria bacterium, assembly GCA_964508955.1. GTDB lineage: Bacteria > Patescibacteriota > Minisyncoccia > Minisyncoccales > Minisyncoccaceae > UBA2558. The sequence goes on along the minus strand of CAZDVN010000005.1, from coordinate 2,694 downwards.
CCTATTAAAATATCTATTTCTCCTTTTTCAGTTTTTTCTAGGAGTTTTTTCCTGGATATTTCAATTGTGTCAGATTTTAATTTTTTAGAATAATAAATATCTTCTTTTCCCGTTAAAAGACCAATATTTACATTAAAGCTCTTTAAGAAGTTAAAAAAAGTTTTAAAGTGCTGTTTAGTTAGTATTTCGGTTGGAGCCATTAAAACAACCTGTTTTTTGGCTTTAACGGCATTAATTGAGACAAGGATGGCAAGGATTGTTTTTCCTGAACCAACATCTCCCTGTAAAAGTCTATTCATGGGAAAGTTTCTTTCCATGTCTTTAAGGGCTTGCCAAGAGGATCTTTTTTGTCCATCCGTTAAACTGAAGGGAAGGGAATCAGTAAATCTTTTGATAACCTCTAAGTTGATTGGGACAGATGGAGCTTTTTCCATTTTAAGCTCTTTTCTTTTTTTAATATTCAAAAGAGAAATTAAAAACATTTGCTCAAATACAAATCGTCTTCTTGCCTTTTTAGCCATTTCTATTGATTGAGGGAAATGTATCTCTTCAATTGCTTTTTTTAAAGTTAAAAGATTATATTTTTTAATTAAATCTTCGGGCAATGTTTCTGGTATTTTGTTTTTAACATTTTCTATTAATGGTTTAATAATATGCCTTATCCATTTTGAATTTATACCTTTTGTTTCTGTGTAAATTGAAATAATCTTTTTTGATTCATTTGAGAAATCTTTCTCAAAAGAGGGGGATACCATTTGAACCCTATTTCTATTAATATTAACTTTGCCTGAAAACATTAGCTCTTCTCCTACTTTTAATGTTTTTATTAAGTAGGGTTGATTAAACCAAATAATTTCAATAGAATTGCTTTCGTCTCTAACTAAGGCTTTCGTAAGAGCCATTTTCTTATAGCTACTTTTTTCTAATTTTATTTCTACGATTTTTCCTTTAATACAATTATCTGAATTTAATTTAATATCTTTTATTTTTGATATTTTAGAAAAATCCTTATAGTCTTTAGGAAAATTGTATAAAAAATCAGCCAAAGTTCTTATCTTTAGTTTTTTCAATCTTTTTTGATAGGCTGGTCCTATGTGAGTAATATTTTCAACGGGTGTCCCGAAGTTCATATGTGCCCTCGAGAGGAATCGAACCTCTATCTTGAGCTCCGCAAGCTCATGTTCTATCCGTTGAACTACGAGGGCCTACTTAATACTATACAAAAAAAAGAATGTTTTTACAAAGAAATAATTGCACATGATTCATTAAGCCTGAAGAATTTTATTTTTGGACATTAAAATATTTTTAGTTTATAATGTTTTTATGAAAAGGATAACAGTTGAGATAGAAGATATAGCCAAGAAATATTTTATTAATTCTGACGGTTGTCATGACTGGAGTCACGTTGAGAGAGTAAGAAGTATGGCGTTAAGAATTGGAAAAGAAGAAAAAGCTAACTTAGATATTTTAGAAATTGCTGCTTTGTTGCACGATATTTGCAGGAAAGAAGATGACGGAGTTTTTTGTCATGCTGAAGAAGGGGAGAAAGAGGCTGCGAAAATTCTTAAAAACTATGATATGGTAAGCAAGGAAGACAAAGAAAACATTCTTCATTGTATTTTGACTCATCGTTTTAGAAAGAATAATATTCCTGAAACTATTGAAGCAAAGGTTTTGTTTGATGCAGATAAACTAGATTCTATTGGAGCGATTGGTCTTTCCCGAGCATTTTTATTTGCTGGTAGCGCTGGTGCAAATCGTCTTTATACGGGAAATGAAAAAGAATTGGCTACAATAGGAAAAGATATGTCATTTACGAAAGAAGATACGGCAATATTAGAATACGAATTTAAATTAAAAAAAATAAAAGATAAAATGATGACAAAAACAGGCAAAAAAATAGCTGAAGGCAGACACTTACATATGGAAGGTTTTATAAATAGATTTTGGGAAGAAGTAAAAGGAATAAAATAAAATGGCAAAACAAAAATATTATGCTTACTCCTTTGATGGGGCGAGCGGAATAACTGAAATTTGGGATGAATGTAAAAATATGGTTTCTGGAAGAAATGGAGCTAAGTATAAGAGCTTTGAAAGTAGAGATCAAGCAGAGAGGTGGCTTCAAATGGGAGCAGATTATTCTTTAAAGAATACTGCTGCAGAAGATGGAGTATATTTTGATGCAGGGACTGGTGCGGGGAGGGGAGTAGAGATAAGTGTAACAGATAAAAATGGTAAAACTATTTTGGGAGAAGTTTTAACTCTTAACGAAAGAGGCAACTATTGGATTAAAGAATCTGTCACTAATAACTTTGGAGAACTTTTAGCTTGCAAATATGCATTAGAGATAGCTCTTAAAAAAGACTATAAAAGGATATTTGGGGATAGTAAGTTAGTTCTCGAATATTGGTCAAAAGGGTTTATTAAAAAAGAACTGCCTGAAGAAACAAGAGCTTTAGCGGAAGAAGTTAGAAAATTAAGAATTGAATTTGAAAAACAAGGAGGGGAGATGAAACATATTTCTGGGGGAAGTAATCCTGCAGACCTAGGCTTTCATAAAAATTGACAATAACCCTTTTTTTATATAGTATTTTACTATCAAGGAGGGATGCCAGAGCGGTTGAATGGGGTAGTCTTGAAAACTACTGTGGGGCAACTCACCGGGGGTTCGAATCCCTCTCCCTCCGCCAATTT
>CAZDVN010000004.1:0-23836 GCA_964508955.1 uncultured Candidatus Saccharibacteria bacterium | reverse complement strand
CTTCTAAATAATCTTTTAATCTTTTTTGTAGGAGGTTTTTACTATCACGAATATGTTTTTCAAGAAGAGTACGAAAGAGCATATTCAACTGAAGGAATAAATTGTTCTACCCTTAATAAAACCCTTGATCAGATAAGTATTAATTATGTTGACCAGGAAAAGATAAATATTCAAGAAATGACCGAAGGAGCAATATCAGGAATGGTAAAAGCCCTAGGAGACCCCTATACTGAATACTTTAATGCAGAAGAAACAAGAAATCTTCAAGAAAGTATTTCTGGTAAATTTGAAGGGATAGGATTACAAGTAGGAATTAAAGATAATCAAATTACATCCATATCTCCCATAAAAGGAACTCCTGCTGAAAAAGCAGGAATGAAACCAAAAGATATTATTTTATTCGTGGATGAAAAATCAACATCTGAAATGTCCCTAGATGAGGCCGTAAGCTTAATAAGAGGAAAAAGAGGAACAACGGTAAAATTAACCATTTTAAGGGATGAAAGCCAAAAAGATATAGAGATAGTTAGAGATGTTATAAACGTTCCAACTCTTGATTGGGAAATAATAGAATCTCAAAAAGGAGAAAAGATAGCTCACTTAACTATTTATCATTTCTCTGAAACAACCTACCAAGATTTCAAGAAAGCAGCAATTACTATTTCAAATAGTGGAATCAAGGGGATAATTCTTGATTTAAGAAGCAACCCAGGAGGGCTTGTCAGCCAAGCAATTAATATCGCTGGATGGTTTTTAGAAAAGGGAGAGATTGCAATGTTAGAAAAAGATAAAAATGGAAAAGAAACACAATCAAGGACTAATGGACCATCTAGTTTTTATTCTTATCCTACTGTAGTTTTAATTGATGAGGGAAGTGCCTCAGCCTCAGAAATATTAGCAGGAGCCTTAAAAGACAATAATGGAACTTTAATGATTGGGAAAAAATCTTTTGGAAAAGGAACGGTACAAAAAATAATTGATCTAGGAAAAGAAACATCATTAAAAATAACTATCGCTAAATGGCTTACTCCAAACGGAAGCATTATAGACGAAGAGGGAATTTTCCCCGATGTCGAAGTCGAAATAACACTTGAAGATTATAAAAACGAAAAAGATCCACAGTTAGAAAAAGCTTTAGAAGAAGTAGAAAAACTAATAAAATAAACATATGAAAATTATATTACTAAAAGATGTAAAAAATATAGGTAAAAAATTTGAAATAAAAGAAGTTTCATCTGGTTTTGCAAGAAATTTTCTTCTTCCTCAAGGATTAGCAGAGATTGCTAACAAGGAATTATTAAATAAAGTAGAAGAAAAAAGGAAACTGGAACTAGAAAAAAATGAAAAAGAAAAAAAAGAAACGGAAAGGATTATTAAAGAAATAAATCAAAAACCCATAGTAATAAAAACAAAAGTTGGAGAAGAAGGACAATTATTTGAATCAATTAATGAACAGAAAATATCTGAGAGATTAAAAGAAATGGGATTTAATGTAGAAAAAGAAAATATTAAAATTGAAAACCCAATCAAACAAAAAGGAGAATTTTCTGTATTTTTAAAATTTACCGATTTAGAAACTAAAATAAATATAATAATTTCCGAATAAAAACATATGGCATATTATATCTTTGTCGCAGGTGGAGTAATGTCTAGCGTAGGGAAGGGAGCAGCGACCTCCTCAATAGCAAGAATACTTCAAAATAGAGGCTTTAATGTTTCTGCCGTTAAAATAGACCCATATATAAACATTGATGCAGGAACCATGAACCCAATAGAACATGGTGAAACTTTTGTTACTGACGATGGAACAGAGTGTGATCAGGACGTGGGAAATTATGAAAGATTTTTAAATATTAATCTTTCAACAGACAACTATATTACCACTGGTAGAGTTTATCAGTCTGTTATTCAAAGAGAAAGAAACCTTGAATACAAAGGAAGATGTGTTGAGGTTGTTCCCGATATTCCCAACGAAGTAATATCTAGAATTGAAAAAGTTGCAAAAAAAGATAAAGCAGATTTTGTTATGATTGAGATAGGAGGAACAGTTGGAGAATATCAAAACCTTCTATTTTTAGAAGCAGCTAGAATGATGAAAATAAAATATCCTGGAAAAGTTCTTTTTGTTTTAGTTTCATACCTTCCGACACTTAAGCTAATAGGGGAGATGAAAACAAAGCCTACTCAAACATCTTCAAGACTGTTGAATGAAGCTGGAATCCAAGCTGATTTTATATTAGGAAGAGCAAGTGTTCCTTTGGACGAACCAAGAAAAAAGAAAATATCGATTTTTTGTGGATTAGATATCAAAGACGTTATTTCTGCACCAGACGTTGAGTCAATATATGGAATACCTATAAATTTTGAAGAAGATGGACTAGGAGATAGAATCCTTAAAAAACTTAAAATCAAAAACAGGAAAGACAAAAGCAAAGAATGGAACAATCTTGTAAAAACCATAAACAATAAAAATAAAAAGGACATAAACATTGGTATTGTTGGAAAATATTTTGAAAGTGGGGGCTTTTCAATGACAGATTCTTACATCTCTGTCATTGAAGCTGTTAAACATGGAGCATGGGCAAACAATAGAAATCCTTGTATTCAATGGATATCAGCAGAAAAAATAGAAAAGGAACCTGAAGAACTTAAGAAATTGAAAAATTGTGATGGAATAATTGTTCCAGGAGGATTCGGAAGCAGGGGAATAGAGGGAAAAATAAAAGCAATTGAATATTGCAGAAATAATAAAATACCATTTTTGGGATTATGCCTAGGGTTACAACTTGCAACAATTGAATTTGCTAGAAACGTATGCGGAATTAAAGATGCAAATTCAACTGAATTTGACAGTAAGGTAAAAAATCCTGTTATAGACTTGATGGAAGAACAAAAAGAAGTAATGAAAAAACATAAATTCGGGGCAACAATGAGACTAGGAGCATGGGACTGTAAAGTTAACAAAGGAACAATTAGCTCGAAAGCATACAAAGAAAATTTAATATCTGAAAGACATAGGCATAGATATGAATTTAATAATAAATACAGGGAAGCCCTTACTTCAAAAGGATTAATTATAGGAGGAATAAACCCCGAGAAAGATTTAGTTGAAATAATAGAACTTAAAAATCATCCATTTTTTGTTGCAACTCAATTTCATCCAGAATTAAAGTCTAGACCATTAGATCCTCATCCACTGTTTAAAGCTTTTATTAAGGTAGCTGGAAAATAAAAAAAATCGAGGATTATTGTCCTCGGTTTTTTTATTCTACGTTTACTATCTTAACTATTCTTTGTCTTCCATCGAAAAGTGTTTTTCTCTTTGTTTGAAACAAAACCTTTCCTGCTTTGATTGCATAAATAGTGTCATCTTTTCCCATTCTTACATTTTTTCCAGCAAGAAATTTAGATCCTCTTTGACGGATAATGATAGAACCAATTTTAGTTTGTTGTCCTTCAAATAATTTTACTCCCAAGTATTTAGGTCTAGAATCTCTACCTAAACGACTTGTTCCCGCGGATTTGGTTGTTGCCATTTTGACTCTTTGCTGATTTTAATTTAATATATATTATATTAAACCAGTTCTTATATTAATAAGTAAATGCTAACAAAAATAATCAATATTGTCAAAGAAAAAGAAGGAAAATTGTTCGTTATTACTTCTATGATTTTGATATCTTTTCTAGTCTTTTTTATGATTTCTATCTATAATAGGACACAAGATAAAGAGCCACTAATATTTATACAAGAAAAAACTAATCAACAATGATAAAAAATATTCCTATTCATGTAGCGTTAATACCAGACGGAAATAGACGTTGGGCCAAGGAAAGAAAATTGCCTTCTTTCATTGGACATCAAAAAGGCTCAGAAGTTTTAGAAGAAATAATATCCAAATCTTTGGAGCTTAAAATACCTTATTTTACTTTTTGGGGAAGTTCTTTGGATAACATTACTAAAAGATCAAAAATGGAGGTAAATTATCTTTTCAAAATTTTTGAAAATCAATTTAATAAAATTGCCGACGAAAAAACAATACATGATAAAAAAGTTCGAATAGAAGTAATAGGGCAGTGGAGAGAATATTTTCCAGAAAAGACTAAAAAAGCAATTGAAAAAGCAATTGAAAACACAAAAAATTATAATAATTTTGTATTAACTTTCTTAATGGCCTACAACGGAACCGAAGAAATGATTGATTGTATTAAAAATATCAAAGGAGAGGTAAGTAAAGAAAAAATTAAAGAAAATCTTTGGACAAAAAACCTTCCCGAAGTTGACTTTATTATTAGAACAGGTTGTAAAGATGATCCCCACAACTCAGCAGGTTTTATGATGTGGGACTCAGCATACGCACAATTTTATTTTACAAATAAATTTTTCCCAGATTTTGAAGAAAAATCTTTTGAAGAATCAATTAAAGATTATTCTAAAAGAGAAAGAAGAAAAGGCTTATGAGTAATAAGTAAGAACTAATTCACTAAAATAAGAATGACAAAAATCATCCTTATTTTTTTATAAAGCCTTGACAGGGAATGAAACAATATATATTATATAAATGTCGTACAATGTAGGTTAAGCGACAATAAAGATATGGAAAACTCAACAAAACCAATTATCAAGCAAGTCCCTGACTTTTTAGATTATTGTGAGATTGAAAAAGGATTATCTGATAATACTCAAAAGAACTATAGTAGGTATTTAAAGAAATTTACTGACTGGCTTTTAAATACTGAGAAATCAAATTTGCTTCCGCATGAATTAACTCCTGAAGAAGTTTGGAATTATAGGCTTTACTTAGCTAGATCTAAAAGTAAAAAAAACAAACCACTTTCTAAGCTTACCCAAAATTACTATTTAATTGCCCTGAGAGCTCTTTTAAGCTTCTTCTCCGACAAAGATATCATCTCTTTGCCAGCAGACAAAATAAAACTATCAAAAGATGCCAATAAGGAAAACACCATAAAGTTCTTATCATTAGAACAAATAGAGAAATTGTTACTTGCTCCCGATGTTGAAAAATTATCTGGGCTAAGAGATCGTGCAATATTAGAATCACTTTTTTCTTCTGGGCTAAGAATAGCTGAACTAGTAGCCTTGAATAAAGAACAATTTAAGAGCCTAGAAAATAAAAAAGACCTTGAACTAAGCATTGTTGGAAAAGGAAACCACCCTAGGACTGTCTATTTCTCTGAAAGAGCGCTTGATTGGGTTAAAAAGTACCTTAAGACACGAGGAGATGAAGATAAGGCCTTGTTTACCAACTATCGGTCTAGAAGGTCCTCTGAAGGCCGTTTGACTCCTCGCTCAATAGAAAGAATAGTAAAGAAATATGCAACCTTAGCTAATATTCCTTTTTTCACAACTCCGCATACTTTAAGACATAGTTATGCTACAGATCTACTTGGACAAGGAGTTGACCTAAGAACCATTCAAGAATTTTTAGGACATAAAAATATTGCCACAACTCAAATATATACCCACGTAACAAATAAAAGATTAAGAGATGTTCATCGTCAATTTCATAGTGGCAAGGACCTCAAAAACTAAATGTCGCACAATATTTTGTTGAACTCTTCAAAATCAAGAGAAGCTCCTCCAATTAATAATCCATCCATTTGAGCTTCTTTAATATAAGAAGAGGCATTTTTGGAATTAACACTTCCACCATAAAGGACCTTTTTATCTTTCAAAAAAGATCTTACTTCTTTTATTTTATCAACGGAAGCAGACTTCCCTGTTCCTATGGCCCAGATTGGCTCATAAGCTATTATTACTTCTTGATTAATGTTTTCTAAACATTCTTTAATTTGTCTTTCAATAACAGGAAAGGTTAGTTCTGAATTTCTTTCTTCTTTAGACTCTCCCACGCAAAGAATTGGTATAAGCCCAGCTCCAATAATTTTCTTTATTTTCTCATTAATCTCTTTATTAGTTTCTTTAAATATTTCTCTTCTTTCTGAGTGACCGACAATTACATATTCACAACCAATACTTTTAATCATTTGTGAAGAAATCTCTCCGGTGAAAGAACCCTTATCTTCCCAAAAACAATTTTGAGCTCCAAACTTTATTCCTTTGCAAACTAAAGATGAAAGAAATATTGAAGGAGGTACTATTACAACATTTTTATCTTTTGCTGTTTCTTTTACTTTACTTAAAAGTATTTTTGCTTCGTCTAATGTCATTGGATTACACTTCCAATTTGCTATAATTAATGGTTTCATATTAAAATTATTCCTAAACTAATTAAAGTAACTATAACTCCGGATATCATTACTCCCAATGATATCAAAGGAAGAGCTTTTTTAAAAGGTACGTTAAATAAAAAAGCACAGAGCGAGCCCGTCCATGCTCCTGTTACAGGAAGAGGAATTGCAACGAAAAGTATTAAAAATAATTCTTTATACTTTTCAAAATTGTTTTGATTTTTATTTTTTGTTCTATTGAAAAGCCAAGTAAAAAATCTTTTGAAATAAAGATTCTTTCGGGAAAGAAAAGAAGAAACTTTATCTAAAAAAAGAAGTATAAATATGCAAGGAAATATGTTTCCTAAAACAGAAAATATAAAAGCAGGAAGAACTGAAAGATTAAAGCCAAATAAAGCTATAGGAATAGATCCTCTCAATTCTATGAAAGGCGTTGCTGCTATTAAAAATGTTTGCAGTTCATAACTCATACAACTATATTAGCAGATATTTCTTTAAAATAAAAAAGAGGGTGGATTAATTTTTAAATCTACCCTCAGGTTTTTTTCCGAAATCCGCTAAGCGGATTTCTATTTTTTCAGCAGCAGCTTGCTGCTGCTCCCATTCCGACACTACCCGAGGGTAGTGTATTTCTGTCCCTCTCAGGAGGGACAGAAATTCTTTTCTTCCAATTCTTGCTGTCATGCTCAATTATTATAATAAGAATAATTTATTCTGTCAAGACCACTACTCCACTTTTGGTTACCGCTACCATATCTTCAAAATGAGCACTCAAAGAATCATCAGCTGTAACATAAGCAGTTCCTTTTTTTTTAATTTCATCGCTACCTAAGGATAGCATTGGTTCGATACAGAAAACCATTCCTTCTTCCATCATTTCTCCATCTTTCTTTCTTCCATAATTTAAGACATCTGGCTCTTCGTGTAACTTAGCACCTATTCCATGCCCACATAAATTCTTAATAACACCAAATCCTTGTTTGTCTGAGAATCGCTCTATGGCCTCCCCTACTTGCCCGAAAGTATTACCAGGCCCAACACGGGAAATTCCTCTCTTAAGGGCCTTTTTATTGGCTCTAACGAGCCTTTTAACCTCAGAATCAACCTCTCCAATGATATATGTTCGAGCCATGTCTGTATTAAATCCCTTTTTTAAATTTGGATATTTACTATAATCAATATCCCCCTTTAAAAAAACATTTAATGGAAAAAATATTCCAATATCAATGGTTACTATATCTCCATCTTTCAAGACTCTTTCGTCAGGAACTCCGTGAACGATTTCTTCATTTATAGAAAAACAGAGACAAGACGGAAAGCCATCTTGTCCCTTAAAATTAGACTTACCTCCGCTTTCTTTAATCATCTTTTCGGCCATCTCTTCTATCTCGACACCACTTAATCCAGCAGATATTTTTTGTCCTAAAGAGTCAATGACGGACTTTAAATATCTTCCTCCCATGTGCATAACCTCAACTTCTTTTTTTGTTTTAATTGTTATCATCTTCAATAGCTTTAATGATATCATTATAGACATCTTCAACGGATTGTTCTCCATTAATTCTTATAGTTTTTCCCATTGAGTCATAGTGCTTAATTGTTTGCCCAACCTCTTCTTCAAACCATTCTAACCTTTTTTTAGTTCCTTCAACAGTGTCTTCTGGTCTCTTCATAAGCCTTGCTCCACATTTTGGACAATCATCTACATCAGGAGAATCTTTAGAGAACATCACAATATGTCCACATTGAGGACAAGTTTTTCTTCTAGTGATTCTTGCAATAGCCTCTTCTTCTGAAATATCAAGAAGAATTATTTTAACTCTCTTGTCCCATCCAAACCATTCTAAAGCGTCATCCATCAACCAGGCCTCTTTTACTTTTCTAGGAGAGCCATCAATAATTAATCCATTAATATCTCCCTTGTTTTTTATTTCTTCAAATAAATCCATCCAAAGCTTAAAAACTACAGGAGCAGGAGTAATTCCTCCGCTATCAATAACTTCTCCTATTTTTTTTCCTGAAAAATCTTGTATTTTTTTTCTTTCTCTTAAAAGATTTCCTGTTCCTATAAATTCTAGATTTAATCTTTCTTTAAGTAAATTTAATTGAGTCCCCTTCCCAGCTCCAGACTTACCAAGTAAAATTAAAACTAATGGATCTTTGTTCATATTTTAAAATTAATTATTTTAATTATAGAGTAAAAAACAAAAAAAGAAGGCAACAAAACCCTCCTTTTTTATCGATAAATACTATGAGTCATATTCTCGCATTTCAAGTTGGGCATTGATTTGCCTCATTGTCTCTAATGCTACAGAAACGATAATAACTAAAGCTGTTCCTCCTATCATGAAGCTAAATTCTTTAATTCCCGTAATTCCTTGAACTATTGAAGGCATAACCGCAATTAAACCAAGTGTTGTTGCTCCAATTACTAAAACTTTATTTAATATACCTTGTATAAACTGTGCCGTATTTTCACCTGGTCTTATTCCAGGAACAAATCCTCCCATTTTTTGTAAATTAGTAGATATACTTTTAGGGTCAAATGTAACTGCTGTATAGAAAAAGGTAAATACAAAAACTAAAACAAAATATATGGCTCCATAAATCCATGGATTAGCCAATAAATTAGAAACTCCTTCCCATCCAAGGAATGAAGACACCATTGTAGGAAGCATTAAAAAAGAAATTGCGAAAATAATTGGAATTACGCCTGCTGGATTAATATTTAGAGGCAAGTATGTAGAAGCTCCTCCATACATTTTATTTCCTCTAACTCTCTTAGCATAAGAAACAGGAATATTCCTTCTTCCTTCATTAATCAAAACTACTCCCGCTATAATTAAAATCGAAAGAATTAAAAATAAGAGATAAGAAAATATCTGGTTAGAATCAAATGTTAAAAACATTTTTTGAATATTGTTTGGAAAATCTGCAACTATACCTGCAAAAATCAAAAGAGAAACTCCATTTCCAATTCCTTTTTCAGAAATTAATTCCCCTAGCCACATCATTATTAAAGATCCCGCTGTTATGGATGAAACTGCTGTTAATATGATTATTGGATCTAAAACAGAAATTGCTCCCTGAGATTTTAAAAAGAAAAGCATACTATATCCTTGTATCATAGCAAAAGGAACAGCGGCAATCCTACAATATTGGTTAAACTTTTGTCTTCCTGCTTCTCCTTCTTCTTTATAAAGCTTTTCCATCTGAGGAAAAATCATTGTTAACAATTGAAAAATAATAACTGCTGTAATATATGGTCCAAGACCAAGCATAACAATAGAAACATTGTCCATAGCTCCACCAGTAAATAAGTTCATAAGGCCAAAAAATTGATTTCCGGCAAAAAACTTTTTAACCATAGCCACGTCTATTCCTGGAATAGGAATATTAGCCATCAACCTAAAGACAGCAAAAATAAATAAGATAAAAAGTATTTTATATTTTAAGTCTTTTGCTTTAAAAATTTCAGTAATTTTTTTAAACATAGTTAATCCTATTTAACTTTTTCTACCTTCTTTGTTTTTTCTTTAACCTTTCCTCCTGCTTTCTCTATCTTTTCTTTAGCACTTTTTGTAACCAAGCAATCTTCAAAGTTCATAACTTTTTTAATATCTCCTTTTCCTAAAATTTTAACAACAGGGGTTTTACCGTCTACTTTTCTTACAATCCTACTATCAGTTAATGTTTTAGGATTAATAATATCATTTTCCTTAAAGTTTTTTTCTAAAACACTTAAATCTATAGTAGAAACACTTCCTCGAATATTAAAATTATATCCTCTTAATTTGGGATATTTTTTAATCCAAGTTCGAATAATAGGTTGAAATTTTGCTCCGGCTCTACTTTTTTGTCCTTTTTGGCCAGCCCCAGAATAAGTACCTTTTTTACCTCCTCTTCCAACTCTTTTCTTGTCTTTAAATGTAGTATTCTTTTTTAATTCGTGTAATTGCATATTATATCTTATTCAATTTTGATAAAGCTTCCATGGTAGCCCTAGCGTTGTTTAACTTATTCTTAGTTCTGCTTATGGCCTTTGAAGATATATCTTCTATCCCTGCAAGAGAACAAATTGTTCTAACTGTTCCTCCTGCAACAAGTCCTTTTCCTTTTTTTTGTGGTTTCAATATAACTCTTGATGGACCTGTTTTCGCTTCTACTTCAAATGGAATAGTACCATCGGAGATAACGACATCTTTTAAATCTTTTTTTGCAGCTTTGGTTGCTTTTTCAATAGCCTGAGAAACATCAAGACCCTTAGAAACTCCTATTCCAACTTTGCCCTTTTTGTTTCCTACAACCATAACAGCTCTAAACCTCATAGTCTTTCCTCCTCCCGTTACCTTAGTAACTCTAGCCAAGTCTAAAAGCTTTGAATCAAATTCATCTTTTACTTCTTTCTTTTTGTGAAATTTAGAATTGTTCATAATATAATTAGAATTTTAATCCTCCTTCTCTAGCTCCTTCAGCTAAAGCCTTAACCCTTCCATGATACTTATATCCTCCTCTGTCAAAAACAACCTCTGTTATTTTTTTCTCAATCGCTTTTTCAGCAATCATTTTTCCAATTCTTTTTGAAGAGTCCACTTTTTTTTCTTTTTCTTTTAATTTACTGTCATTCAAAGATAATAAAGTTTTTCCAGACTTATCATCTATTATTTGAGCATATATATATTGATTACTACGAAAAACACAAAGTCTTGGCTTATTAACACCTATACTAGCTCTAACTTTTTTATGTCTTTTTATTCTTTTTTGTTGTTTTTCTAACATGGTTCAATGTAATATTATCCTATGCGGCAGCTTTCTTACCAACCTTTCTTTTAATTATTTCATCAACATACTTAATTCCTTTTCCTTTATATGGTTCAGGAGGTCTAACCCTTCTAATATTAGCACAAACTTGACCGACAAGCTCTTTATCAATGCCAGAAACTGTTATAACGTTTCTTTCAACAAGAAAATCTATTTCCTCTGGCGCATCTATTTCTACAGAATGACTAAAACCAACATCTAAAATTAATTTTTTACCTTCGGTTCTAACCTTAAAACCCACTCCGTTAATCTCTAATTTTTTTGTAAAACCATTTAAAACTCCCTCTATCATATTATTAACAAGTGTTCTTGTTAATCCCCAATAAGCATTTGATTTTAAGTCTTCTTTTTTAGGAGAAAAATAAATAATGTTTTCTTTTACTTCAACTAAAATTTCAGGAAGAACTTTCATCTTTAAAGATCCTTTAGGGCCTTTGACTTTTACATTAAGCCCATTCATTTTAAAATCTACTCCCGCTGGTATTTTAATTTCTTTTTTTCCTATTCTTGACATATTTTTACCAAATTTCACAAATTATTTCTCCTCCAAGTTTTTCTCTCCTTGCTTCTTTGTTTGTCATTAATCCTTTCGATGTTGTTATAATTGAAAAACCATGACCCGATTTAACAGGTTTCATTTCTCTGTAAGTTGAATATATTTTTTGACCTTGTTTTGAAATTTTTCTAATTTTAGATATTTTTGGACTTCCGTCTTCATTGTATTTTAAACCGATAACTATCTTTCTTTTAGATAATCTTCCTTTTTTATCAATATCTTCAATAAGCCCTTCTCTTTTTAAAAGTTCTAAAATTGAATATTTAAAATTAGAGTAAGGATAAAAAGACATCTGTTTTTTACCTACAGCTTGTGCATTATTTATTGAACTGATCATGTCTGCTATTGGATCCATTTTTTTATATTAATTACCAACTACTTTTTTTAACTCCTGGCAATTCTCCTCGATTAGCCATTTCTCTAAAACAAATTCTACATAATCCAAATTTTCTGATGTATCCTCTATTTCTTCCGCACTTAAAACATCTTCTAACTTCTCTTGTTGAAAACTTTGGTTTTTGATTTGATTTTGCTATACTTGATAATTTTGCCATAACTTTTATTTAAATACTTTTTGACTCTAACTTTTCTTAAAGGGAAAGTCAAGCAATTTGAATAATTCTAATCCTTCTTCTTTTGTTTTTGCATCTGTAACAATCGTTACTTCTATTCCAAGAATAATTGGTGATTTCTCCGGAGATATTTCAGGAAAAACAATATGCTCTTTAATTCCTAAATTTAGATTTCCATTATTGTCAACAGATTTTAAGTTTATTCCTTGGAAGTCTCTAGAACGAGGCAAAACAATATTTATTAATTTTTCAATAAAATCATTCATTTTTCTGCCTCTTAAAGTTACCTTTGCTCCAATAATATTTCCTTCTCTTAATTTAAAAGTTGAAATCGATTGCTTAGCAACTGTTAAAACAGGCTTTTGACCACAAACAGTACCAATATTATTTATAATATATTCTGAGAATTTTCTTTGCTCATCTTTTGTTTTACTAGAAACTATTTTTCCAAAACCAGTATTAATAACCACCTTTTTAATTTTCGGGATGGACATTATATTTTTATAACCAAATTTTTCCTTCAATTGAGGAACAGCCTTGCTTTTATATTTTTCTTTTATGCTAATTATTGCCATGTTTTTTTATCAAATACTTGCTCCACATTTTTTACAAATTCTATATTTTTTATTGTCTTTAATCTCATAGCCAACCCTAGTTGCTTTGCCACACTTTGAACAAACCACTTTAACATTTGAAGCGCTAATTGGTCTAGATACATTTATCACTTGTCCTTTTTGTCCTGATTTTTTAGGCTTAACATGTTTTTTCACCAAAGCTACTCCCTCAACAATAATTTTTCCAGCAGAAGGAAAAGATTTTAAAATCTTTCCTTTCTTTCCTTTATCATTTCCAGCAATTATTAAAACTTGATCGTTCTTTTTTGTTTTCATATTTTTAAACTAAATTTTTTGTCATTGTAGAAATTTTATCAAAGCCTTTCTCTCTCACTTCACGAGCAACTGGTCCAAGGATTCTGGTTCCTTTCGGTTCTTTTGTAGCCCCTTCAAGCATAACAACTGCGTTGTCGTCAAACCTTATATAGCTTCCGTTCTTTCTTCTTACGGCATATTTTCCTCTAACAATAACTGCTTTCAAGACTTGATGTTTTTTAACATTTTTTCTTGGCTCTGCTTCTTTTACTGTAACAACAATAATATCACCCAGAGAAGCGAATCTTCTTCTTGTCCCACCTAAAACACGAATGCATTTCACTTTTTTAGCACCGCTATTATCAGCAACTTTTAACATTGATTCTGTTTGTATCATTTTTTTATTTGTTTACTTTTGAAACTACCTCCCAACGCTTATCTTTTGAAAAAGGCTTGCTCTCTCTAATTAAAACTTTATCTCCTTCTTTATATTCTCCATCTTCAATATGCGCCTTATATTTCTTGTGAACCTTATACCTTCTTTTATATTTTGGATGTTCTTTAATTCTTTCAACCTCAACCACGACAGTCTTCTGCATTTTATCTGAAACTATTAATCCAATTAATTCTTTTTTAGGCATATTATTTTTTATTTAATACTGTCAAAATTCTTGCAATATCCTTCTTATCTTCCCTTAATATCTTAGTATTTTTAATTCCACCAGAAACAGATTTAAAGTAAAATTCTTTAATATTGTTTCTTTTCTCTCCTAATAATTTAATTAATTCTTCTTTATTTTTCGAAGATATGTCTTTATTTTTCATACTACTATTGTTTCTTAACAAATTTTGTCTTTAATGGCAACTTATCTCCTGCTTTTCTTAATGCTTCCTTTGCGTCCACTTCGCTTATTCCTTCTATCTCAAATAATATTCTTCCTGGCTTAACAGGAAAAACATAATGATCTAATGCGCCTTTACCACCTCCCATAGGAGTTTCTTGTCCTTTTCTGGTAATAACCTTAGCTGGAAATATTCTTATCCAAAGCTTTCCACCTTTCCTTAAATATCTTATAATAACTCTTCTGCAAGCTTCTATTTGATTACTAGTTACCCACTTTTCAGTAGTTGCTTTCAATCCGAAACTACCAAAATTTATATTTGTTCCTCTGCTTTCAAACAACCTTGTTGTTCCTCTGCCTTTCTGGTGTTTTCTATGTTTTAATTTCTTTGGGGCTAACATAATTTATTATTCAAATTTATCTCCTTTATATATCCAAACCTTTATACCTAATGTTCCATAAGTACACCTAGCTTCCGAAAGACTGTAATCAATTTTGGCTCTAATGGTTTGTCTAGGAAGTCTTCCTTTTTCAAGCCATTCAGTCCTTGCAATCTGTGAACCATCCAATCTTCCTGAAATTTGGATCTTAACTCCTTTAACATCTTTGTTTATCATCACTTTTTCAATAGCTTGTTTTAGTGTCTTTCTGAAAGGTGTTCTTTTCTCAATTCTTTGAGAAATCCATTGACCAACTAATACTGAAGATGTCCAAGGGTTAGAAACTTCTCTAACTTCTAATTTTAATTTTTTGCTAAGATCATTCCACTCTTTCAAACTTAAATCATTTTTCTTAAAAATTTCTTTTAATAATTCCAATCTTATTTTTTCAATTCCTTCTCCTCCTCTTCCTATGATTAATCCTGGTCTTGCAGAATGAATAATAACATTAACTTTATTCGTAAATTTCTCAATTTCAATTTTCTCTAAACTTGATTCTTTTAATTTCTTAGTTAAAAAACTTCTAATAATAAAATCTTCTTTTACTTCTTTAAACGGAGATTTTCCGTAAAAACCATGAGACAACCAGTCTTCTATGCCTCTTATTCTAAAAATTGTAGGATGGACTTTATGACTCATTTTTTTTATTCATTATTTCCTCTTTTTTAACTTTCTTTTCCTTGGCTTCTTTTATTTTCTCTCTCTTTGTATCTAAAATTAACGTTACATGTGAAGTTCTTTTTCTAATTCTTTCTCCCTTTCCTCTTGCTCTAGGCATTATTCTTTTTCCCACAGGACCTTCGTCAACAGTAATTTTAGATATAAAAAGATCACCTGATTCAGTATTGGTAGTATTTTTTGCATTAGCTAGCGCAGAATTTAATAATTTCAAAACAGGATCTCCCGGTTTTTTTACAACAAAACTTAAAATAGCTTGCGCTTCTGTAGCTTTTTTTCCTCTAACCAAGTCAGCAATTAATCTTACTTTTCTTGGAGCAATATGTAAATGTTTTAATTTTACTTCAAATGGCATATTATTTTATCTTAACAGGTTCGTTTGTTGAAGCCTTACTTTTTCCTTTTTCTAAGTCTTTTTGCATCTTTCCTCCATGTCTTATAAATTTAGTTGTTGGAGAAAATTCTCCTAATTTGTGACCCACCATCTCTTCTGTTATTTTAACCTGAAGAAAATCTTTTCCATTGTGAACTCCAAAAGTAAACCCGATCATTTCAGGATAGATAGTACATGCACGAGACCATGTTTTAATAGGAGCTGTCTCGCTTGCTTTTTTTCCTTCTATCTTTTTTGTTACGTTTGGATCAATGTATGGTCCCTTTTTAAGACTTCTTGACATATTACTTTCTTTTTTTCTTAACTCTTCTCTTAATTATTAACTTTGTTGATTTTCTATTGGTTTTTCTTGTTTTTGGTCCTAACGCAGGCTTACCCCATGGAGTTTTAGGATGTTTTAATCCAATTCCTGTTCTTCCTTCTCCTCCACCATGTGGATGATCACAAGGATTCATTGCTGAGCCTCTAACTGATGGCCTGATTCCTTTCCTTCTGCTTGTACCAGCTTTTGACCAATTAATAAATCTATATTCAGAATTAGAAACTTTTCCTATGGAGGCAAAACATTCTCCGGAAATTCTTCTTATTTCGGAAGAAGGCATTTTCAACTTTGCATAACCTCCTTCGTAATTTTGAAGAACAGCTCCTGTTCCTGCTGACCTCACTAGAGAACCTCCCCTATTTGGCTCTAATTCAATATTATAGACTGTGGTACCTTCAGGAATATTTTTTAACTTCATTCTGTTCCCAATCTTTGGTTCAGCTTTTTCAGAAAAGACAATCTTGTCTCCAGCCTTTAATTCTTCTGGAGCGATAATATATTTTTTTTGACCATCTTCATATTGAATTAAAGCAATAAAAGCATTTCTGTTTGGATCATATTCCAATGCCATAACTTCAGCAGGATCATCTATTCTTTTTTGAGCAAATTCAATAATCCTATAAAGCTTTCTTGCTCCACCTCCTATATGCCTGGTAGTGATTCTTCCATCACTTCCTCTTCCACCAGTTCTCTTAATTCTGACTATCAAGCTTTTTTCAGGCTTTTTTTTAGTCAGAACAAGCAAATTTTTCATTTTTATCTTTTTTCTCTGCATGTTACTGTGATATCATTTCTATTTTTTGATTTTCTTTAACTTTCACTATCGCTTTTTTGTAACTATTTTTAAATCCTTCTATCCTTCCTTTTTTAATCTTTTTTCTTGGGATATTAATTGTTCTCACCTGAATAACATTAACCTTATATCTATCTTCAATTGCTTTCTTAATTTCAATTTTATTGGCACTTTGGTTTACATGAAAAACATAAAAATTCCCTTGAGAAGAAATATTAACAGCTTTTTCGGTAATACAAGGTGACTTTAAAATATTCCATTTTTCTTGGGACAAAAAATCTTCTTTTTTAATTTTAATAATTTCTTCTTTTTTCATACTATCTTTTAAATGTTTCTTTAATTACCTCTACCCCTTCCTTGTCTGTCAATAAATATTTTGAAGAAACAACATCTAAGCAATTAAGGTCTTTTGCCTGAATAGTTTTTATCTTTGGAATGTTTCTTGTTGACAAGATAACATTATTATTCATTTTTGGCAAAATGATTAAACAGCTTCCTTTAATTCCTAAGCCATTCAAAAATTTTATCATATCTTTTGTTTTTATTTTTTCCAAATCAAGGCTTTCTGTCGTAATGAATAAATTATTTTTTGCCTTATCGGATAATGCTATAAACAAGGCCTTTCTCTTTATATTCTTAGGTAATATTTTTTTAAAATTTCTTTCTTTGGTTGGTCCATGAGTTACACCACCTCCAATCCATATAGGAGAAGCTATTGATCCATGTCTTGCTCTTCCGGTTCCTTTTTGTTTCCAAGGTTTAATTCCTCCTCCTCTTACTTCAGATCTTCCTTTTGTGTGAGCAATCGCAACCCTTCTATTGGACATTTGAGAAACAACAACCTGATGAATTAAATCAGTATTCATTGGAACCTCAAAAATATCTTTAGGCAAATCAATAGCCGGAGTATTTATCACTTTTTCATTTTTTATTTCTTTTTTTGTTTCCATGAAATTATCCTCTTATTTCTAAAAGAGTTCCTCTTCTTCCTGGAATTGCCCCTTTTATAGCGATTATATTATTTTTAGAATCAACATTGATAACTTCTAAATTCTTAACAGATGTTCTATCGCTTCCCATTCTTCCAGGCATTTTTTTACCCTTAATAACCCTGCAAGGAGTACAGCAACCAGTAGAGCCCAATGTTCTATGCTCATGTTTATTACCATGAGTTGCAGTTTGTTTTCCGGAAAATCCCCATCTTTTAACTCCTCCTTGGAATCCTTTTCCTTTAGATACTCCAGAAACTTTAACTTTATCTCCAGGCTCAAAATTTGTTAATAAAATTTTATCTCCCACGTTGAAACCTTCTATGTCTCCTCTAAATTCCTTTAAATATCTGTAAGATGTGCCAGTTTTTTTAATTTTTCTAGTGGGCAAATTCTCGTAGCCAATTTTTAGAGCTTCATAGCCATCATTTTTTTTAGTTTTAATCTGCACAATATTACAATCTTCTGTGGTAACCAAAGTCACTGGAACAACCGTTCCATCTTCTTTGAAGACCTGACTCATTTCAATTTTCTTTCCTAATATAAATTTCATAATATTAACAATAAAAAACTAGGCAACCAGCCTAGCAAAAAGACCAGTATTACCAAATATTCAATTCTAACTATTTAAAACCATTAATTAACAAACTATAAAATACTTTTAATTTCTGTATCTACTCCGGAAGGCAAGGTAAGAGATTTTAAAGACTCTACCACTTTTTGATTCGGTGATAAAATATCTATTATTCTTTTGTGTATTCTCATCTCAAATTGTTCTCTGGATGCCTTATGAACAAAAGTTGACCGGTTAACAGTAAATTTATTAATTTCTATTGGTAAGGGAATTGGCCCAGCAGTTTCTACTCCACATCTTACAGCCATATCAATTATTTGTTGGGCACTTTTATCAATTACCTTATGGTCGTATGCCTTTAATTTAATCCTAAGTTTTGAACTATTTTCATTTTTTTTTGTGACTGCTGACATTTTCTATTTTGTAATTTTAGTAATAACTCCTGCTCCGACTGTCTTCCCTCCCTCTCTAATAGCAAAACCTTGCTTTTCTTCTAATGCTACTGGTACAATCAATTTAACATTAACATCTACTGTGTCTCCAGGCATAACCATTTCAGTCCCTTCGGCTAAAAATACATCTCCTGTAATGTCAGCTGTTCTAATGAAAAATTGAGGTTTGTATCCTGTAAAAAATGGTGTATGTCTTCCTCCTTCTTCCTTAGTCAAAACATAAATCTGAGCCGTAAATTCAGTATGAGGAGTAATTACTCCTGGTTTTGATAAAACTTGCCCTCTTTCAATGTCTTCCTTTTTTAATCCTCTTAGTAATATTCCAACATTATCTCCTGCTTGTCCTGAAGATAAAGACTTATTAAACATTTCTACTGAAACCGCAGTTGATTTTGCAGTTGGTCTTATTCCAACTATTTCAATTTCTTCCCCTGAATTAATAATTCCTCTTTCAATTCTTCCCGTAGCAACAGTTCCTCTTCCTTCAATTGAAAAAACATCTTCTACTGCCATTAAGAAAGGTTTTTCTACATCCCTAACTGGTTCTGGAATATATGCATCTAATTGATCCATTAACTCTAAAACTTTCTTAACCCATTCGTCATCAACAGATGTTGCTTCTAGGGCTTTTAGGGCTGAACCTCTTATCACTGGAGTTTTATCCCCATCAAATTCATATTTCTTTAATAACTCTCTTACTTCATCTTCAACCAAATCAATCATTTCAGCGTCTTCAACCATATCACATTTGTTCAAAAAGACTACAACTGAAGGTAATCCAACCTGCTTAGCTAACAAAATATGTTCTCTTGTTTGAGGCATAGGACCGTCAGTAGCAGCTACCACCAATATTGCTCCATCCATTTGAGCAGCACCTGTAATCATGTTCTTAATATAGTCGGCGTGACCTGGACAATCGATATGAGCATAATGCCTTTTGTCTGTTTCATATTCTAAGTGAGAAATGTTAATTGTAACACCTCTTGATTTTTCTTCTGGAGCTGAATCAATTTGAGCAACTGATTTTTCAGCTTTTGAACCACTCTTCAATGCTAAAGAATGTAATATTGCTGCACTCAAGGTGGTTTTACCGTGGTCAACGTGACCAATAGTTCCAACATTTAAGTGAGGTTTTGATCTTATAAACTCTGCCATAATTTTATATTATTTATTTTTTATTTATTTGAAAATTAATTTTTTATTAATAACTCTATTTTAACTAAATTTTGAAAAAAGTCAATAACAATCTAGAAAGGAAGGTCTTCTATTCTTAAGGATTCGTTCTCTAGTTCCCTAGGTGTTATTGGTAAATCAATAGAAGGACTGTCTATTTTTTCTGTATACCTGCTTTCTCTTCCTTTCTTGTATTCATCCAAACTCATGATTATGATAGTTGGACTATTCTCTCCCGGAATAATTATCTTACCTCCTTCTTCTTCTATTATTTTTTTTATATCGTTAAATTCCATTATTTTCTTTTACCTTCAATTATCTCTTGAGAAATATTACCAGGAACCTTCTCGTAATGATCAAATTCCATTGAAGAAGTTCCTCTTCCTTGAGTTAAAGATCTTAAAGAGGTAGCATATCCAAACATTTCAGATAATGGAATTTTTGAGTAAATTACCTTAACTCCTGGTCTATCCGTTGTTTCTTCAATTTGCCCTCTTCTTGAAGACAAGTCTCCAATCACATCTCCTAGATAATCTGGGGGAACAACAACTTCCATTTTCATTATTGGCTCTAAGATAAATGCTCCAGCTTTTTTTGCGACATCTTGCAAGGCCATTGATCCTGCAATTTTGAAAGCCATTTCTGAAGAATCAACTTCATGGAAGGAACCATCATATAAGGTAACTTTCAAATCAACCAAAGGATAACCAGCAACAACACCCTTTCCCATTGCTTCTTTAACTCCTTTTTCAACAGCAGGGATATATTCTCGAGGAATCACCCCTCCCTTGATTTCATTAATAAATTCGAAACCTTCTCCTCTGTTTTTGGGCTCTAACCTAATTTTAACGTGACCATACTGTCCTCTTCCTCCAGTTTGCTTAATATATTTACATTCAGCCTCAGCGTTTCTATCGCATGTTTCTCTATATGAAACCTGAGGTCTTCCAACGTTTGTTTCAACGCTAAATTCTCTCTTTAATCTGTCAACAATAATTTCTAGATGTAGTTCTCCCATTCCAGACAAAATAGTTTCTCCAGTTTCTTGATTCGTTTCCATTCTAAATGTAGGATCTTCGTCCTGAAGTTTTTTCAAAGAAGAACCCATTTTTTCCTGATCAGCTTTTGCTTTTGGCTCAACTTGAACAGAAATAACTGGCTCTGGAAAAATAATTTTTTCTAAAATAATTTGGGATTTTTCATCACACAAAGTATGTCCCGTTGAAGTATTTTTCATTCCAACGAAAGCAACAATATCTCCTGCAAAAACTTCTTCCACTTCTTCTCTATCGCTTGAATGCATTCTTAAAATTCTTCCAATTCTTTCTCTTTCTCCGGTAACAGTGTTTACTAAATAACCTCCTTTAGTAAATTTACCAGAATAAGCTCTAATATAGGTTAATGTTCCAACGAATGGATCTGTGGCAACTTTAAAAGCCAATGCTGAAAAAGGCTCATTATCGTCTGGATGTCTTTCTATCTTAATTTCCTCATTGTCAACATCTGTTCCAATAACAGCTGGAACATCTTTTGGGCTTGGAAGATAATATGTAACAGCATCTAAGACTAGTTGGACTCCTTTATTCTTTAATGATGTTCCAATTAAAACCGGAACTAATTTACAATTAACCACTGAGTACCTTAAAACTCTCTTTATCTCTTCATTGCTAATACTTTCTCCATTTAAATATTTTTCCATTGTAGCTTCGTCTTCAGCAACAATTTTTTCTACCATTTTTTCTCTCCATTTCTTTGCAATTTCAATCATGTTATCAGGAATATCAAAGAAAATAACATCTTTTCCCATTTCTCCTTCAAATTTGACAGCTTTCATTTCTATTAAATCAATGATTGTTTCAAATTGAGCTTCTTCTCCAATTGGATATTGTATTGCAACAGCATCAGGAGTTAATTTGTCCCAAATAGATTGAAGACTTTTCTCAAAAGAAGCCCCCATTCTATCCAATTTATTTATAAAACAAATTCTAGGAACATTATATTTATCAGCTTGTCTCCAAACTGTTTCTGATTGTGCTTCTACTCCAGCAACTCCATCAAAAACAACAACGGCTCCATCTAGAACCCTTAAACTTCTTTGAACTTCAGCTGTAAAATCAATATGGCCAGGAGTATCAATTAGGTTGATTCTGTAACTATTTGTTTTCTCTTTGTCTAAGTATTCACCAGGAGACCAAAAACAAGTAGTAGCCGCTGAGGTAATAGTAATCCCTCTTTCTTTTTCTTGTTGCATCCAATCCATGATAGACTCTCCTTCATGTGTTTCTCCAATTTTATGAGAAATACCAGTGTAAAACAAAACTCTCTCACTCGTTGTGGTTTTTCCTGCATCAATGTGAGCAATGATTCCTATGTTTCTGTATTTTTCTATTGGATATTGGCGACTCATATTTTTTTAACAATCAAAAAATTCCTAATTATTCATTAATAAATTACCATGCAAAATGAGCGAAAGCTCTGTTTGCTTCTGCCATCTTGTGAACATTTTCTTTTTTCTTAACTGAATTCCCTCTATTTTCTGAGGCTTCAATCAATTCCTCTGCTAATTTTATTTTCATAGCCTTTCCTTTCTTTTTCTTCGACGAAGAAATAATCCATTTCATAGATAGACTTAATTTTCTATTTCCCCTTACTTCCATGGGAACCTGATATGTTGCTCCTCCAACTCTTCTAGGCTTAACCTCAAGAGATGGTGAAACATTTTGAATAGCAAGCCTGAAAACATCTAAAGGTTTTTTCTTAGTTTGCTCTTCGATAATCTCAAAAGAACCATAAACTATTTTTTGAGCTATC
Organism: uncultured Candidatus Saccharibacteria bacterium; assembly: GCA_964508955.1. Classification (GTDB taxonomy): domain Bacteria; phylum Patescibacteriota; class Minisyncoccia; order Minisyncoccales; family Minisyncoccaceae; genus UBA2558. Next base: position 1,340 of record CAZDVN010000004.1, on the reverse strand, counting down.
GTTTTTTTTCCATCCTGCATGATCTGATTAATAAACTTTGCAACGATAATATCGTTATACAAAGAATCAGGCATTATTATTTTCTTTTTAAATTTTAATCCGGTTGCCATATATTTTCTTATTTAGTACTTGGCCTCTTAACTCCATAAGAACTTCTCTGTTTTTTTCTTCCTTCAACTGCTGAACAATCAAATCTCCCTCTGACAACGTGGTATCTTACTCCAGGTAAATCTTTAACTTTTCCTCCCCTTATCATAACAATTGAATGCTCCTGTAAGTTGTGCCCTTCTCCTGGAATATATGCAGAGACCTCACTTCCATTACTTAGCTTAATTCTACAAACTTTTCTTAAGGCTGAGTTAGGTTTTTTAGGTGTCGTAGTAAAAACTTTCAAACAAACTCCTTTTTTAAATGAAGAATCGTAACTTTTTGGTCTATTTTTCAAAGGGTTAAAACCAAAACTAAGAGCAGGAGTTTTATCCTTTGCTTTTAATGGTTTTCTATTTTTTCTAATTAATTGTCTTATTGTTGGCATATTTTTAATCTAAAAATAAATCAGAAGCGAAAATCGCTTGTGATTAAACTATCAAATAAAAAGTCTCTTGTCAAATAATTATTGTGCCCTATATCCTCCATCAACATATAGAATTGAACCAGTTACATATTTTGAATCATCTGAGGCAAGATAAACCGCAGCACTCGCTATATCATCAACTTCTCCCATGTAACCTAACGGCGTCATACCGTTGATAAAATCAGAATAATTTTTATCATTTTGAAGACCTTCTGTCATGCTTGTTTTTATAAATCCTGGAGCAATAGAATTAATTCTTATCCCAAAGGGAGCTAGGTCTAGAGATCCTGCCTTAGTTATTTGATTTATTCCTCCCTTGGCAGCACAATAAGAAATTGTTTCCCTGAATCCAACTTCTCCCAAAATAGAACTCATGTTAATAATTGAACCCTTTATTCCCTTTTCTTTCATTTTCTTAGAAGCTGCTCTTGCTCCATAGAAAACTCCAGACAAATTAATATCTATTGTTTTTTTCCAATCTTCATCAGTTGAGTTTAAGATTCCTCCCATCGTTCCAACTCCAGCATTGTTAACCATAATGTTAATTCCCCCAAACTTTTCTACGCAAAAATCAATCAATTCATTTAAATCTTCAGACTGAGAAACATTACATTTTTTAAAAAAGGCTTTTTCTCCAAACTGACTAACATCAATTTCTTTTATGTCAGAGAATATTACTGATGCTCCTTCTTCTATAAATTTTTCTGCAATTGCTCTTCCTATTCCAGAAAATGATCCTGTTACTACTGCAACTTTATTTTCTAAT
>CAZDVN010000003.1:0-24738 GCA_964508955.1 uncultured Candidatus Saccharibacteria bacterium | reverse complement strand
ATTAAAATATGATATCAGAAGAAGAAATTAGAAATATTGCAAAAATTTCTTATCTTGAAATAAAAGATGAAGAAATAAAAGAATTAAAAGAAAAATTTTCTTTGATTTTAAATTATTTCGAAAAAATTAAAGAATTAGACACTGAAAATGTTTCTGAAACATCGAGTATATTAAAAACAGAAAATGTTATGAGGTGCGATTTTTCTGAAAAAAATGACAACAGTAAACTTTTGGAATCATTTTCTAAAAAAGAAAATGGCTATCTTGAGGTAAATAAAATACTTTACAATGAAGATTAATTTAGAAAACTTAACAATAGAAAAAGCCCACGAATGTTTAAAAAATGGTGAATATACTTCTGTTGAATTAACAAAAGCATTTTTAGATTTGATTGAGGATAAAGATAAGACAATTAATGCTTACATTACTGTAAATAAAGATTTAGCCCTTGATCAAGCAAAAAAAGCAGATGAGATGATTAAAAGCGGCAAGGCCCATTTATTAACTGGTATTCCTTGTGCTGTCAAAGATAATATTTTAATTGAAAATATTAAGTGTACTGCCGCTTCAAAATTTTTAGAAAACTATGTTGCACCATACAATGCAACTGTAATTAAAAAATTAGAGGATTTGGGTGCGGTATTTCTAGGAAAAACAAATTTAGATGAATTTGCGATGGGATCTTCTTGTGAAAAATCTGCATTCTTTCCAACTAAAAATCCTCATGATATTGAAAGAGTCCCTGGTGGCTCTTCTGGTGGTTCAGCTGCTGCTGTTTCTGCAGATATGTGTGTTTATGCCTTAGGAACTGATACAGGGGGTTCTATTAGACAGCCTTCTTCATTTTGTGGTGTAGTGGGCTTAAAGCCTACTTATGGATCAGTTTCAAGGAATGGAGCTATTGCTTTTGCTTCATCATTAGATCAAATTGGTCCAATAACAAAAAATGTTTCTGATTCTCAAATAGTTTTTGAATCCATTAAAGGCTTAGACGAAAAAGACTCCACTACCATTGACTATGAAGAAAAGCAAGAAGTTAATCAAAAGATTAGGATAGGAGTTCCTAAAGAATATTTTATAGAAGGATTAGATAGCGAGGTTAAAGATGCTATTGAAAAATCAATTGAGCTATATAAGAATATTGATTCAGAGATAGTGGAAATTAGTTTGCCTCACACTGAATATGCTTTAGCTTGTTACTATATTATTACTTCTGCTGAGGCTAGCGCTAATTTAGCTAGATTTGATGGATTAAGGTATGGAGAAAGTTCAGATAATAGTGATGGAATAGAATTTTATGCAAAGAATCGAACAACCTTTTTTGGAGAAGAAGTTAAAAAAAGAATCATGCTTGGAACCTATGTTCTTTCTTCGGGTTACTATGATGCTTTTTACAAAAGGGCACTGAAGGTAAGAACATTGATTGCAAAAGATTTTGAAGAGGCTTTTAAAAAGGCCGATGTAATTATAGGTCCCACATCGCCATGCTTGCCTTATAAAATAGGAGAGAAATTAGAAAATCCAATGTTTACTTATTTATCTGATATATATACTGTTTCTGTAAACTTAGCAGGATTACCAGCAATTTCCTTGCCTTGTGGAAAATCTTCTAGCAACCTTCCTATAGGATTACAAATAATAGGGAAACCTTTCAAAGAAAAAGAATTGATTAGCGCAGCTCTTCTATTTGAAAAAAATCATGATGCCAAATAATGTTTTAACTTTTTTAGAATCAAGTGAGCTCTATAGCTTTCTTTTTCCTTTCAAGCTTTTGTTTATAATAGTAACTCTTTTCTTTTTGTTTGCTATTTTTTATTATATTGTTAAGGCAGGATTTTTAATTAAAGACTCCAAAGAAAGACTTGGTAATTTCTTAGATCCCAACAAGGTTAAAGAAGAAAAATCTTTTACTAAAAGATCTAAATCAATTTCTTCTTTTTTAGATAAAAAAGATTATAGAAGGGCTATAATAATGATGGAGGAATTATTTTTAGATATTTTAAATAATTTAGAAATTAAAGGAGATGATATTTTGGAGATGATTAGTAATTCTCCCATTTCAGACATAGAAGGAATAAAAAAGATTTCTCTCCTTTCAGAAGAAGCCAGAACAAATCATAATTATGTTGCCAACATAGAAGAACTTCAAAAGTTTTTTGATTCATGTGAAGAAGCGTTGAGAAGATTAAAAATTATAACTTGATTTTATTTCATTTTTTGATAGAATAGTTTTATATAGCGGTTTGGAGGAGTAGTACCTCGCCAGTCTCATAAGCTGGAGACCCTGGTGCAATTCCAGGAACCGCAACATTTTTTCATAATGTGGCGCCAGAGTAGCTCAGTGGTAGAGCGCTCGTTTCATAAGCGAGTTGTCATGGGTTCGATTCCCATCTTTGGCACATTATGGATCCGTAGCGAAATTGGTTATCGCGCCTCCCTGTCACGGAGGAGACTGCCGGTTCGAGTCCGGTCGGGTCCGCATATTGGCTCAAAAGTACGCCTTTTTTTATTTGCTTTTCTGTTGTTTTTAGAGTAAAATTACTTATATAAATAAAAGATTTTCAGTTATGAAAAAAGAAAATAGTTCATATAGTGCAAAAGACATTTTCGTTTTAGAGGGTCTAGATCCAGTTAGAAAAAGACCTGGTATGTACATTGGATCAACTGGTCCACAAGGCTTACATCATTTAGTCTACGAAGTAGTTGATAATTCCCTAGATGAAGCTTTGGGTGGTTTTTGTGATAAAATAGAAGTATATCTTCTGCCTGGCAATCAAGTTAAAGTCGTTGATAATGGAAGAGGTATCCCTGTTGACATCCATGAGAAAACTAAGAAATCTGCCCTAGAAACAATTATGACCACTTTGCATGCAGGTGGTAAGTTTGGTGGAGATGCTTATAAAATATCAGGAGGTCTTCATGGTGTAGGGGTTTCAGTTGTTTGTGCTCTTTCCAAGAATATGAGAGTTGAGGTTTGTAAAGATAAAAAAATATATGCTCAGGAATATAAACAAGGAAAGCCAGTTTGTCCAGTTAAGAAAATAGGTGAATGTAAACAAGGAGGAACAACTATTATTTTTGAGCCTGATCCAGAAATATTTAAAGAAATTTTCTTTGACAGAAAAAAACTTCTTTCACATTTTCGTCAACAAGCATATTTAACAAAGGGAATAAGGATAGATTTTTATGACCAAAGAAATCCAGAAGAACCCTTTGAGTATCATTTTTTCTTTGAGGGGGGAATAGTTTCTTATCTAAAATATTTGAACAAAGAAACAAAAACTATTCATAATAATCCTTTTTATTGTTCTGGAGAAAAAGAAGGAGTTAGCGTTGAGGCATCTTTTCAATACTCTGATGACTACGAAATAAAAGAAGACAGTTTTACAAACAATATTTTTACCATAGAGGGAGGAACTCATTTAACAGGATTTAGAACAGCACTAACAAGGTTAGTTAATGATTTTGGAAGAAAAGGAGGCTTTATCAAAGAAGCAGAGCCTAACTTAACAGGAGATGACATTAGAGAAGGATTAACAGCCGTTGTTTCGGTAAAGATAAAAGACCCTCAATTTGAAGGACAAACTAAAGGTAAATTAGGAAACACTGAAGCAAGAACAGCAGTAGAAGCAGTAGTCTCAGAAGCCCTTCAAGATTACCTAGAAAGGTATCCTCAAGATACAAAAATTATTATTGAAAAGGCAGTTTTATCATATAAAGCAAGAAAAGCTGCTAGGGCTGCAAAGGAAACCATCTTAAGAAAGGGCGTTTTAGATGGTTTGTCTTTGCCAGGAAAATTATCAGATTGCACATCAAGAAAACCAGAAGAATCAGAATTATATATAGTTGAAGGAGAGTCAGCTGGAGGATCATCAAGGCAAGCAAGAAACAGAAAAAACCAAGCGATATTACCCTTAAAAGGAAAAATCTTAAACGTTGAAAGAGTGAGGCTAGACAAAATGTTAACATCTGAAGAAGTTAAAAATTTAATTATCGCTCTTGGAACAGCTGTTGCAGATGATTTTGATTTAGAAAAGCTAAGATATCATAGAATTATTATTATGTGTGATGCTGATTCAGATGGAAATCATATTAAAACTCTTCTTATAACTTTGTTCTTTAGACACTTTAAACCTATTATAGATAAGGGTTGTCTATATTTAGCTCAACCGCCTTTATACAAGATTCAATCAGGAAAAACAATAAAGTATGTTTATTCTGAAGAGCAAAAACAAGAATTTTTGGAAAGCTTAAAAGATAACGCTAAATTTAGTATTCAAAGATACAAAGGTTTAGGAGAAATGAATCCTGAACAATTATGGGAAACAACAATGGATCCAGAAAAAAGACTTCTTTTGAGGGTTAATATTGAAGATGCAGTTGAAGCCGACAGAACTTTTGATACTTTAATGGGAAAAGAAGTAGCTCCAAGAAAAAAATTCATTCAAGCTTCAGCTAAAAACGTTAAGAATCTAGACATATAATTAAATTGACATTTGCGTGCCTTTTTGATAATCTAACACTGTATGAAATATCAACCTAAATTGTTAGCCATTTTAAAAGGTTCAATGGCTGAAATGAAAAAAATTACTTGGCCTACTCGTCAAGAAACTGTAAAATATACAATCACAATAATTGTAATTTGTATTGTTGTAGCTATGATTCTTGGTTCTTTTGATTTGTTTTATAGGTATTTAATGGAGCAATTTATAATTTAAAATATGTCAAAACAACAAATTACAAACGAAAGAAGATGGTATGTTTTACATACTTATTCTGGGTATGAAGATGCTGTAGCGAAAAGCTTAATTCAAAGAATTGAGTCTTTGAGCATGGAAGACAAAATTTTCAATGTTATGGTTCCCAAAGAAAAAAAAATAAAAATTAGGAATGGAAAAAAGAAAGTAGTAGAAGAGAAAATATATCCCGGTTATGTTTTAGTTGAAATGGTTGTTACAGATGATTCTTGGTATGTGGTTAGGAATACTCCCAATGTAACAGGTTTTGTAGGATCAGGAACTATACCATTACCCGTATCATTAGAGGAAATAACCTCACTTAAAAAAAGAATAGAAGTTGAAGAACCTAAATATAAAATTGATTTTGAGGTAGATGATGCAGTTAAAATAATTGATGGTCCATTCAAGGAGTCTGATGGAAAAGTTTTTGGAATTGATAAAGAAAAAGGTAAGGTTAAAATATTAATTAATATGTTTGGTAGAGATACTCCATTAGAGCTAGATTCTTTACAAATAAAAAAGATATAAGATTATGGCAAAAAAAATTAAAACTATTATAAGACTACACATAAAAGCAGGAAAAGCAACACCCGCTCCTCCAGTTGGCCCAGCAATTGCTCCTCATGGAGTTAATATTGCTGAATTTTGTCAAAAATTTAATGACATGACAAAGGATAAGGGAAACTTTAAAATACCGGTTGAAATTACTGTTTATGAAGATAGAAGTTACAGTATGATTACTAAGCAACCTCCTGCTCCACAACTTATTAAAGCAGCTATTGGATTAGAGAAAGGATCAGGGACTCCAAACACAAAAAAAGTTGGCAAAATAACAAAAGGACAACTTAAAGAAATTCTTAAACAAAAATTGCCTGACATGAATACCAAAAATGAAGAACAGGCAATAAAAACTTTAGAAGGAACAGCAAGGTCATTGGGAATAGATGTTGTTGACTAGACATGATTTTATCAGACAAAGATATTAAAAAACAAATTGAAGAGAATAGGATACAAGTAAATCCGAGCCCTAATTTTGAAGAACAGCTTGGTTCTGCTTCTTTAGATTTAAGGCTAGGAGATGAATTTGCTGTTTTTGAACATACTAAAAAACCATTTATTGATACTAGGGATTCAGAGAGCTTCAAGGGAATGACTAGAATTGTTAAAATAGGAGATGATGAGCCATTTGTTTTTCATCCAGGAGAATTTGTCTTAGGGGTAACGATGGAAGAAATATTTTTACCTGATGATATTGCGGCAAGAATTGATGGAAGATCTTCCTTGGGAAGATTAGGAATCGTTATACATTCTACGGCAGGACACATTGATCCAGGATTTAAAGGAAAGATTGTTTTAGAAATGGAAAATATAGGTATGATTCCTGTTTTACTTTATTTTAAAACAAGAATTTGTCAATTAGTTTTTGAATCACTATCTTCTCCAACAACAAATCCATATCATAAAAAGAAAAATGCTAAATATGTTAATTCTAAACATCCTCAAGAAAGTAAACTTGAAAATAAATGAAAAAAGAAGGAAAATTTATTGTAATTGAAGGAATTGAAGGCTGTGGAAAAGGTACTCAGACAAAGATTTTGTCTGATTTTTTAAATAAAAAGGGGATTAATGTAATTACTAAAAAATATCCAGAATATGGATTTCCAATAGGGGAATTAATAAACAATTGGTTGTATAGTAAAGAATATGATTTTAATCCAGAGGCACAAACTTTACTTTATTTTGCAGACTTCATAAAAGACAAAGAAGTGTTGGAAAATTATTTAAAAAATGGTAAAGTAATTGTATCGGATAGATATTTTACAACAACAATAATTTACCAAAAAATAAAAGGTTTTCCTCTTGAAAAAATGCTTCAATTGGCCAATATTTTTGATTTAAGGAAACCTGACTTAACTATATATATCAAAATATCACCAGAAACATCTTTTGAGAGAAAAATGAAACAAAAAGGGATTAAGGACATGGATAGGCATGAAAAAGACAAAAAGTTTTTATACTCTCTTTATGAAAACTATGAGGAGATGTCTAGGAATAATATTTTTTGTAAATGGACTACTGTTGATGGAGAGAGACCAATAGAAGAAACATCAAAAGATTTAATAAAAATAGTAAATAAATTATTATGAACATAAATCAATACATAGATCATACAAACATTAGAAAAGAATCTAAAAAGGAAGATATTATTAAAACATGTAATGAGGCTAAAAAGTTTAATTTTAGAGGGGTTTGCGTCAGACCAAAATGGACAAAATTAGTAAGCAAGGAATTATCTGGGACAGGAATAAAAACAGTTATTTTGGTTGATGATCCACTAGGAGATAGTTCCCATGAAGAAAGGCTTGAAATTACCAAAAAAGCAATTAAGGATGGAGCAGATGATATAGATATTGTAATTAATATTCCAGATGTAATTCACGAAAGATGGTCTAAGGTTGAAAAAGACTTGAAAGAAATTTGTAAATTACAAAATACAAAAGTTATAATAGGAAGTGGATTTTTAACTGACAGTGGAATAGCTAAAGCCTCTCAAGTAGTTAAAAAAGCTGGTGCTTTTTGCGTTAAAACAGCGACAGGTCAAGATCCTTTAGAAAATAGAGAATTAAAAGAAAAAGGAAACCATTTAAAAATTATGAGAGAAAATGCTCCAGGATTATTAATCAAAGCATCGGGAAATATTAAAACACTAAAAGATATTAAGTTGATGATAAAATATGGAGCAGATATAGTTGGGTCTTCAAATGGCGTTCTAATTATGAAAGAATTAAATAAATAATATGTTGAAACCAACGATTGGACTTGAGATACATTTTGAATCGAAAACTCTTTCTAAAATGTTTTGTTCTTGCGCTAATGATCCAGAAGAAAAAAAACCAAATACTAATGTTTGTCCTATTTGTTTATCTCATCCAGGAACATTGCCTGTTATCAACAAGGGAGCTATTGAAAAGATAATTTTGGCTGGTCTTGCATTGGATTGTACGATAAAAAATTATTCAAGGTTTGATAGGAAAAGTTATTTTTACCCTGACTTGCCAAGGGGATATCAAATAACCCAATTTGATTTTCCAATATGCAAAGATGGACATTTGGACATTGCTTTAAAGGATGGAACAAGAAAGAGAATTAGAATAAATAGAATTCACATGGAAGAAGACACTGGAAGATTAAATCATGATAAAAAAGGCGTTAGTTTGGTTGATTTTAATCGTTCGGGGGTTCCATTGATGGAGCTTGTCACTGAGCCTGATATTAATTCAGCTGAAGAAGCAAAGAAATTTGCTCAAGAATTACAGTTAATTTTAAGATATGCTGATATTTCTGACGCAGATATGGAAAAAGGTCAAATGAGATGTGAAGTTAATATTTCTCTTAGTGAAACAAGTGAACTAGGGACTAAAGTTGAGATAAAAAATCTTAATTCTTTTAAGGCAGTAGAAAAATCTATTGAGTATGAAATAAAAAGACAAAAAGATTTAATTGAAAAGAAAATTCCAATAAAGCAAGAAACGAGAGGTTGGCATGATGATAGACAAGTTACGATGGAACAAAGAAGCAAGGAAGATGCTTTTGAATATAGATATTTTCCTGATCCAGATTTGCCTCCCTTAAACATATCTAATGAAGAAATTGAAAAAATAAAAACAAAATTAGTGGAATTACCAGAACAAAAAAGAAAAAGATTTAAAAAAGAATATGAACTGGATGAAAAAAGTATAGAGTTTTATATAAAAGAACCTATGCTTGCTCATTATTTTGAAAAAATTGTTTCGGAATTAGAATGTTGGAAAAATCATCAAAATTGTAAAAGAGATCACTCTGACTCAGTTAAGGTTTGCTCTAATTATATTGTAACAGATCTTCGCTCAATTATTAAAAATGATTCAGGGTCTGATCTATCGAAAATAGAAAAAACAATAAGACCAGAAAATTTTGCAGAACTTATATGCATGATTGAACATGGAGAAATTTCGAGTAACATCGCTAAAGTTCTTCTTCTTGAAATGTATAAAACTCAGGGAGACCCTTCTCAAATCTTAAAAGAAAAAGGTTTATCTCAAATAAATGATGATTCAGAAATAGAAAGAATAATCAAAGAAGTTCTATCTGAAAATTTGAAAGCAGTTGAAGATTATAAAAGTGGCAAGGATAATAGTTTTTCATTCTTGATAGGGCAAGTTATGGCAAAATCAAAAGGAAAGATTGATCCTCAGCTAGCAAGCAATATTCTTAAAAAATTAATTTAATTATGCTAGAATACGTTCTTTTCAACAACGAATTATCTCTATATATAAAAGCAATTATTGCGTTTGTTTTGATTTTTATATCTTTTAGAATTTTTATTAATATAGTAATTAAAAAATACATTTCTTCTGAAAATATATTATTTGAAGTTATAAAGTCAATCAAGCAACCGTTCTATTTATTTTTATCACTTTATGTTTCTTTGATGTTCTTAAGCATTCCTTCTTTTCCCCAAAAAATATTAGATACAGTTTTATTTATCTTAATAGCTAGTCAAATTATATCTGCCACACAAATAATTATTAGTTTTTTTGCTCTAAAAACAGTAGACAAAAATGACCATGCTAAAAAATATGCAATAAACATAGTAATGAAGATAGTAAAATATTCTTTATGGGTTGTGGCGGCATTGTTCATAATGTCTAACCTCAATATAAATATTACTTCTTTTGTTGCTGGTCTTGGTGTTGGTGGAATAGCTATTGCTTTTGCCTTGCAAAATATTTTATCTGATTTGTTTAGTTCTTTTGCTATATATTTTGATAAGCCTTTTATGGTTGGAGATTTTATAATGTTTAATAATCAAAAGGGAACTGTTAAAAAAATAGGGATAAAAACAACACGACTAAAGTCAATATTTGGAGAAGAAATAGTTGTTTCAAATAAAGAATTAACAACTGCTGTTATTCAGAATTTTAAAAAAATGAAAGAAAGAAGAGTCGTTTTTAGCTTTGGAGTAACTTACGAAACAAGTACAAAAAAAATTAAAAGAATAAATGAAATTATAAAAGAAATATTTGATAAAATAGAAATGACTAGATTAGATAGAGCTCACTTTAAAAATTTTGGAGACTCTTCTCTTGGCTTCGAAGTTTCTTTCTATGTAAAAACCCCGGACTATAAAGAATATATGGACATACAACAAGAAATAAACATTAAATTAATGGAAAGCTTTGAAAAAGAAAAAATAGGCTTTGCTTATCCAACACAAACTATTTATACAAAAAACATATAATGAACACGGATATTTTAGAAAGCCTTGAAACCAATGAAAGAGGCTTAACATCTGAAGAAGTATTAATTCGTCTTGATAAGTATGGAAAGAATGAGATAAAAGAAAAAAAATCTGACGGAATAATAACTATTTTTTTAAATCAATTTAAAAGTCCTCTTATCTACATCCTTCTTTTTGTTTGCGTTGTTGTTTTTTTAATGGGAGAGTGGGTAGATTCTATTATTATTTGTGCTGTTCTTTTTTTTAACGCAGTAGTCGGGGCAATCCAAGAAGGCAAGGCACAGAATACTCTTCTTGCTCTTAAGAATTTTATTGAAACTAAAGCAACGGTAAGAAGGGATGGTCTGGAAACCATAGTTAGCGATAAGGAAATTGTTCCTGGAGATGTAATAATACTTCAAGAAGGGGAAAAAGTTCCCGCTGATGCGATAGTTATTGCTTCGAATGGAATAAAAGTTGATGAAGCAGCCCTAACCGGAGAATCAAAACCAGTTTATAAAAATCCTGAAGATGAAAAAAATAATGTTGTCTTGAAGGGTATGAGTATTCTTTCTGGAAATGGAATAGCCGTTGTCACAAAGACAGGAAATAATACTTTTATAGGAAAAATAGCAGAAAAAATAAGCAATATTGAAACAGAGATACCTCTTAAGAAAAACATTGCTTTTTTAACTAAATTAATCGTTAGGTTTGTTTTAATTTTGTGTGTAATAATTTTCTTGATAGGAATATATCATAATCATTCTATCGAAGAAATGATTCTAACAGTCGTTACTCTTTCTGTTTCTATAATTCCAGAGGGGCTACCCATAGCGATAACTTTAATTCTTGCTAGTGGAGTCTGGAGAATGAGTAAAAAAAATGCTTTAGTAAAAAAACTTCAAGCAGTGGAAGCGCTAGGGCAAGCTGATATTATTGCAGTTGATAAAACAGGAACATTAACAAGGAATGAAATGATTATCCAAAAAATATTTGTTAACAATAAGTTTTTTGATGTTGACGGAACGGGATATGAACCCAAGGGAAATGTTAGATTAGGAGGAGAAATTATTAATCCAATTGACGAACCGGATCTTATTTTTGCAGCTAAATCAGCTTCTTTCTGTGCAAACGCAAGAGTTCTTTTCTCTGAAGAAGAAGGCTTATGGAAAGTAACGGGAGATCCAACGGAAGCAGCTATTTTAGTTTTTGCTCAGAAAATAGGGTTTCATAGGGACGAACTAATTAAAAAAAATCCTCAAATAGAAGATAGGCCTTTTGATTACCAAAAAAAATATAGATTGTCTATTAATAGAACAGATAATAAAGATATTTTAACGGTGACTGGTGCACCAGAAAAAATATTAAAATTGTGTACAAAAATATGGAAAAATAATAAAGAGCATTTAATGTCTCAAGAAGAAGAAGAAGAAGAAATTAACAATATTCTTTGTGAAATGCTAAAAGATGGGTTAAGAGTTATTGCTTTAGCTAAGAAAAACAATCCTTCTTCTCCAGATGATGTGGCAGAATTATCTTTTATTGGATTTCTAGGGATGAAAGATGCCTTAAGATCAGAGGTGGCAGATTCAGTTAAGCAGGCAGAAGACGCTGGTATAAAAATAATAATGATTACTGGAGACCATAAGATAACCGCAAAATCTATTGCTTTAGAGGCAGGAATATATAAAAAAGGGGATTTAATTTTGACTGGAAAAGATTTAGATAGTTTTAATGATAAAGAAATACTTAAAGACATTGACAATGTTTCTATTTTTGCAAGAGTTAATCCAGATCATAAATTAAGAATAGTTAATTTATTCAAATCTAAAGGAAAAATCATTGCGATGACGGGCGACGGAGTTAATGATGCTCCTTCTCTTGTTGCTGCAGACTTAGGGATATCAATGGGAATGATAGGAACAGGGGTTGCAAAAGAAGCATCTGATATTATACTTTTAGATGATAATTTTAAAACCATTGTTTCAACAATAGAAGAGGGAAGAATTATTTATAAAACGATAAAGAAAGTAATTTTATATCTTTTTTCTACAGGCATGGGAGAAGTTTTAGTAATTGTCGGAGCTATTATGTTGAACTATCCTTTGCCAATCCTTGCTGTTCAAATAATATGGCTTAATTTCGTAACTGATGGTTTTTTAGATGTTGCGTTAGCAATGGATTCAAAAGAGGAAGATATTCTTAAGCAAAAATTTAGCAAACCAAATAAATTTTTAATTGATAAAATCATGATCCAAAGGATGATAATTTTTTCGATTATTATGGGAATTGGTACGCTGTTTCTTTTTGAAAGATACTACATGTTTGACATGACTAAAGCTTTAACAATTTCTTTAACAACGTTAGCTGCTTTCCAATGGTTCAATGCTTGGAATTGCAGAAGTGAGAGAAACTCAATTTTTAACTATAATATTTTTTCAAATAAATTCTTAGTAGGAGCAACCTTGACTGTTGTTGTTTTACAATTATTAGCGGTATATAATCCATTTTTCCAAAAAATTCTTAAGACAACATCTCTAAGTTTGTCAGAATGGATAATGATAATATTAGTCGCTTCGTCAATTATTTTCGTTGAAGAAATAAGAAAGATGTTCTTCAGGGCTAAATCCACTTAATTTTTTTATCTTTCTTGAACCAAGTTATTTGTCTTTTGGAAAATTTTACAGTATTTAAAACGATTCTTTCTTTTAACTCTTCTATAGTTATTTTTTTATCAAAATAATCTCTCCACTCTTGATACCCAATAGTTTTTAAAGAAGGAATTTCAGGGCTATATTTCTTGTATAGTTTTTTTACTTCTTTTTCTAGGCCATCTTTCATCATCTTATTGACCCTTTTTTCAATTCTTTTTTTAAGTTCCTCGCTATTTGTTTTAATACCTAGATGAGTAACGTCATATAGTTCTTCTCCTTTTCTTTCCTTAAAGAAGCTTTCATTAAGGGCGAGAGAAACTTCTATAGCTCTTATAAGTCTTCTTTTATTTTTTGTATCTATTATTTTTGAACCTTCTTCGTCAATATTTTTATAAATTAAAAATATTTCCTCAAGGTTCTTTTTTTCTAAATCTTCTCTAAGTTTTTGATCAGTTTTAATCTTAGGAAAATTTAGATTATCAACTATTGCTTTTATATATAATCCAGTTCCTCCTACAAGAAAAGGCTGTTTTCCTCTTTCTATTATAGAATCTATTGCTTCAATAGCTTTTTCTTTGAATAAGGCAGCATTAAAATCTTCATCAGGGTCTATAATATCTATCATGTGATGAGGTATACCTTTGATATTCTTTGGTTTAGCAGTTCCGATATCCATTCCTTTATATATTAACCTTGAGTCAGCAGAAATAATCTCTCCATTAAATTTAGTAGCCAAAGCAATTCCTAGGTCAGTCTTACCTGAAGCTGTTGGACCTGAGATAACAACTAATTTGGGCTTGATAAGATTTCCTTCAAAGTTCCAAGAAGTTACTTTATTAACTTTTACCTTAACGAATTTTCCTAATAAATCTTTATCTGATTTAAATCTTACGGCTTTATTATGCCTAGTTCTTCCATCATAATAGTTATTGTTTTTTTCTAAAACTAAAACATCAACTTCTTTGTTTAGGAATTTTTTGTTTTGCTTTAAAGCTGTTTTCTTAAGTATCTCATTTAATATATATTCTCTTTCCTTTTTTTCTTTTTTGGTAACATCGTCTGGCATTTCCTTAAAAGAAAGTGATTGTGGGCGAGGGGAATATTGAGAAATATACGCCATTTCAAAAAAAACCTTAGAAAAAATATTTCTTGTGTTAATAAATTGAGAATTAGTCTCTCCTGGAAAGCCAACAATAATGTCCGTGGAAATACTTATTTCTCCCTCTAGTCCTTCTCTATTTTTCTTGAAAGATTCTCTAATTTCTTTTACTAATTTCAAGTATTTTTTACCGGTATAGGGCCTGTTCATTTTTTTCAAGATGGAATCGTCTCCTGATTGAAGAGGGAGATTTATATATGGAGCAAATTTTAAGCTTTTACTAAAAGATTCTATCGTCTTTTTAGAAAAATCTTTTGGATTTGGGCTTGTAAATCTAACCCAAAAGTTTCCTTCTATTTTGTCAATTTCTTTTATCAAATCACTAAAACCTAATCCTTTGTAAATATAATCATTAACGTTTTCTCCCAAAAGCCAAATTTCTTTAAAGTTATTTTTTACCAGGCTTTTAATTTCTTTAATTATGTCTTTGTAATTTCTAGAAATTAACTTTCCTCTAGTGTAGGGAACTGCGCAATAAGTACAAAAATTACTACATCCTTCAGATATAGGAACAAATGCTTGGATTGTACTTGAGTAATTTGGGACTATCTTCAAAAAAGCAGTGTTTTTAGAAAAAATTCTTGGAATATCTTTTTTATCTATTAAAAGATCAACACGTTCTCTTAGTTTTATCCTGTCTTCTTCTAAAATGCATCCTGTCGCGATAATCTTAGCTTTTGACCTCCTTAGTTGGGGAATAAGACCATAAACTCTATCTACTGCTGATTGTCTCACAGAGCACATATTTAAGATAATTAAATCAGCCTCTTTCACTTGTGAAGCTTTGGTATATCCAGTTTTTTCTAAAAGACTAGAAATTCTTTCTGAGTCAGACATATTCATCTGACAGCCAAAAGTAATAATATGATATTTTAACATTTACTCAAAAGATTTTATTAAATCAAGAACAGACATTTCTCCTAATTCAATTTTTCCTCTTTGCCTAACATTCACAGTCTTATTTTCTATCTCTTTATCTCCAACAACAATTAGATAAGGAATTTTTTCCATCTCTCCAGCTCTTATCTTTTTTCCAATTGTTTCATTGTTTTCATCTATCTTAACTCTATAGTCTTTTAACTTTTCTGCAACAATTTTTGCATATTCAAGATGATTTTCAGAAACAGGAATAATTTTTATTTGAACAGGGGACAACCAGAAAGGAAAAGCTCCTGCATAATGCTCAATTAGTAAGCCTATAAACCTTTCAAAGGACCCAAATAGGGCTCGGTGGAGCATATATGGTTGCTCTTTTTCTCCTTCTGAATTAGTAAAACTCATGCTAAATCTTTCTGGAAGATTAAAATCAAATTGAAGGGTAGAGCATTGCCATTCTCTTCCTAAGACATCTTTAATTTTAAAATCAAGCTTGGGACCATAAAAAGCAGCCTCTCCTTTTTCTTCCTTAAAATTAAGATTTTTTTCAATGGCAACTTTTCTTAAAACTGATTCTGAAAAATTCCATCCTTCATCTGGTCCAGCATATTTTTCTTTTTCTTGATCATTTCTTAAAGAAAGATAAACATTAACCTTGTCTTCTTCAAATCCAAATGCTTTATAAATAAAAAGAATAAAATCAATAACTTTTTTAAGCTCATCTTCAACTTGGTCTTTTCTGCAAATAATATGAGCGTCATCTTGAGTGAAACCTCTGACTCTAGTTAAGCCAGAAAGTTCTCCTTTTTTCTCAAACCTATAAACTGTTGCTGCTTCAGCCCAACGCAAGGGAAGGTCCCTGTATGATCGAGGAGAATTATTGTATATAGAAACATGAAAAGGACAATTCATTGGCTTCAATAAAAATTGTTCTGAGTCTTTCACTTTTTTATCTTGTTGAGCCTCTTCTAATGATTGACCAGCTTCTAATGGTGGGTACATACTTCCTGAATAAAATCCCCAGTGTCCTGAGCGTTCCCATAATCTTTTATTTCCTATGTGAGGAGTTCTAACTAAATCATAACCATTCTCAAGATGTTTTTTGTACCAGAAGTCTTCTATAATTCTCCATATCATTGCTCCTTTTGGGTGCCATAAAATAAGGCCTATCCCAACTTCTTCTTCTGAGTGAAATAAATCTAGTTCTTTCCCTAATTTTCTGTGGTCTCTTTTTTCGGCTTCTTCTAATAATTTTAAGTATTCATTTAGTTTTTCTTTATTCTCAAAAGATAAGCCATAAACTCTAGTTAACATCTTATTTTTTTCATCTCCTTTCCAATAAGCTCCGGCTAACTTGTTTAATTTAAAAGATTCTGAATTTATTTCTTTCAAAGACTCCACATGAGGCCCCTTGCATAGATCTATAAAGTTACCAAGCTTATATATAGAAACCTTATCTTCCTCTATCTCATCAATCAGTTCCAGTTTGTATGGTTGGCTATTAAAAATCTTTCTAGCTTCTTCTTTTGATACTTCGCTATATTCAAAAGATATTCCACTCTTAATAATTTCTTTCATTCTTTTCTCAATCCTTTCTAAGTCTTCTTCTTTCAGGTCAATTTCCATATCGTAATAGAAACCATTTTCAATAGCAGGGCCAATTCCAAATTTTACATCATCAAAAAGATCTTGAACTGCATGAGCAAGAACATAAGATAATGAGTGTTTAATTTTTTCTAAATCCATTTTTTTATTATTTTATGATTCTAATATTTCTTGAATTGAGCTAGCGATTATTTTGGGAGAACCGTCTTTGACATCTGTTTTTCCTGTGATGGAGACTATTTTATTTTCTTCCAAGGCGTAAGTATTTTTCTTTAATGTTGAAGGGAATATTACCACTTCAATTGTATCCGTTAAATCCTGGAGTTTTATAAACATCATCGGATCTCCCTTGCGCGTCAGTATTTTTTTAATGTTAGATATAATTCCTCCAATCGTAATCGTCTCTCCACTACATACGTATTTTTCATAAGGATCTCTATTGAAGTCTCCGGAGAAGGCTAAGTCAACATTAATTTTTCTTATAGATGCAGCTTGATTTTCAAGAAAGCTTCGATGTTTTTCTAAGGGATGCCCAGAAATGTAAAGACCTAATAATTCTTTTTCCCAAGTTAGCTTATCTTCATCTTTCATTTCTTCAGTCTCATTTAATTTAATTTCAGTATCAACAGAACTTCCAAATAATCCTATTTGCCCACTATCTTTTATTCTTTGATTGCTTTTTGACCATTCTAAGAGATTTTCTAGATTAAAGAGAATTTGGTTTCTTTCTTTTAAATTATCAAAAACTCCAGCCCTTGTTAAGCTTTCCAAAGACTTCTTGTTTAAAACTTTACTGTCTACGCGAGAAATAAAATCTTGGATTGACTTAAAGTCTCCCTTATCCTTTCTTTCGTTGATAATTAATTCAACAACATTATATCCAACATTTTTAATAGCGGATAAACCAAAACGTACTTTATATTTTTCTGGAACAACACTAAAGTTACTAAAGCTTTCGTTAATTTCTGGAGGCAAAACTTCTAGCTTCATTTTTTTACACTCTTCAATAAGGATAGCTATTCTGTCTAGGTCAGATTGTTCAGCGGTCAATATTGCTGCCATATATTCAACTGGATAGTTTGCTTTTAGGTAAGCTGTTTGGTAAGCAATAATCGCATAGCAAGCAGCATGACTTTTATTAAATGAATATCTAGCAAAGGGCTCTATCCAGTGCCAAATTTCTAAGGCAATCTCCTTACTAATATTATTTTTTTTCATTCCTGAAACGAACTTATCCTCTTGCTCCATCAATAGTTTTTCTATTTTCTTACCTATCGCCTTTCTCAGTATATCTGCTTCGGCTAAGGTGAATCCTGCCATCTCTTGAGCAATACGCATGACTTGTTCTTGGTAAACAGGAATCCCGTAAGTTGATTCTAATATTGGCTTTAGTTTTGGATGAATATAGTGAACGTTATCTATATTATTTTTTCCACTAATATATCCAGGAATATTTTGCATCGGTCCAGGGCGATACAATGAAACCATGGCAATAATATCTTCAATTTCAGTTGGTTTTAATTGTTTTAAGTATCTTCTCATCCCTCCAGACTCTAATTGAAAAACCCCGATACAATCTCCAGACTGAAGTAATTTAAAAGTTTTTTCATCGTCAAGGGGAATATTATCAATATCAACATTCATCCCCCTAACGGCATATATTCTTTTTAATGTTTCTTCAATAATTGTTAAGTTTTTAAGTCCTAAAAAATCAACCTTAAGAAGTCCCATTGATTCAACGGCATGCATTTCATATTGGGTAACTATTGAATTTTCATTTTGAGTAGGATGTTGAGTTGGTACTATTTTTTCAAGAGATGAACTTGAGATAACAACGCCACAAGCATGAGTTGAAGCATGCCTGGCACAACCTTCTATCTTTAAGGCTAAATCAATTAGTTTTTTTGCATCACTGTCATTCTCATATAAATCTTTAAATTCTTCTATCTTTTCTAAAGTATCTTTTAAATCAAATCCTGTTGGTATTAATTTTGCTAATTTGTCACAGTATGAATATTGATATCCAAGAGCTCTCCCAACATCTCTGATACTTGCTCTGCCAGCCATAGTTCCAAATGTAATAATTTGAGCAACTTTATCTCTTCCATATTTCTCAGCAACATAATTAATAACCTCATCTCTTCTTTTATCAGCAAAGTCTAAGTCAATATCAGGAGGAGAGATTCTGTCGGGATTTAAAAATCTTTGAAAATATAAATCGTATTTTAAAGGGTCTACATTGGTAATATTTGTTAGGTAAGCAACAATTGATCCTCCGGCAGAGCCTCTTCCAGGGCCAACGACAATTCGATTACTTTTAGCCCAAGAAACAAAATCTTGAACAATTAAAAAATATCCGGGGAAACCGGTTTTATTAATAACGCTTAATTCATATTCCATTCTTTCAATTACTTCTTTAAGTTTCTCATCTTTTATTTCTTTTATTTCTTTTCCCTCTGAGACAGACTTATTAATATTATCTAATTCCTCTGACTTAATATTGTATTTTTTTTCAATACCTAAATAACATAATTCTCTTAAATAGCCCTCCACTGTTTTACCTTCCGGAACATCAAAAGTGGGAAGATTAAATTCTCCTAATTTTAATTCTAAATTACAAGCCTCTGCAATCTTAAATGTATTTTCTATCGCCTCAGGAACATCTTTAAAGTCTTCTATCATTTCTTCAGCTGACTTTATACTAAAATCATCTATTTTCATTGATAGTCTTTCTTTGTCGTTAATATCGGCACCTGTATTAATTAACATTAATACATCTTGAGCTTCAGCATCATCTTTATTTATATAATGACAATCATTAGTAGCAATAAGAGGTATTCCAGTTTTTCTACTTAAATCAATCATCATATCATTCACTCTTTTTTGTTCAGGGATTCCTGGATGATGTTGTAATTCAAGATAAAAATTATCCTTGCCAAAAATTTTCTGGTATCTTAAAGCCATTTTTTCTGCTTCTTCTTTTCTGTTTGACAATAAAAGATGAGGAATTCTTCCTTGCAAACAAGCTGTAGTTGCAATAAGTCCTTCAGAGTATTTTTCTAAAAATTCTAAATCAACTCTTGGCTTATAATAAAAACCTCTCAAATGAGCTTCGGTTACAATTTTAACTAAGTTGTTATAGCCTTTTTCGTTTTTTACTAAAAGAACAAGGTGATGTCTTTTGTTTTCTGGGTCAGGACTCTTTCCATCCATGCTTGTTGATGCTTCATAGATTTCACAACCAATGATAGGCTTTATTCCTTTTGCTTTAGCTTTTTCATAAAACTCAATGGAACCATACATAACGCCATGGTCTGTTAGTGCGACCGAATCCATTCCTAATTCTTTTACTCTATCCAAAATATCATCAATTTTTGATAATCCATCTAAAAGAGAATAGTGGGAATGTAAATGCAAATGTGTAAATTTTTTGTTCATTTTGTCTTTTAGATAATTTTCTTTCCCTCAATCTTAATCATGTTTGTGTCTATTTCTCCTTTTTTACTTTCTGCTCCCGTTAAAATAATATTGTTTCCAATTTGAGTTTTCTCTAAATTAATTACTCCCTCTGTTTTTGTCTTTCCCAAATTAAGAGAACCTTTAATGTCAGCCGTATCTATAAATAAATCTCCTCTGACTATCAAGTCATCGTATTCAGCGTTTTTAATTTCTGCATTTTCCAATATAACATCTCCTCCTATTTCTGACTTGCTTAAGCTTAAAAATCCACTTGTCTTAATCCCTTTTGCATTAACGCTGCCTTTTATTTTTGACCCAACTAAATTAACGGCTCCATTAATAATCGCATTTTCAAGAATTAAATCTTCTTTTATACTAGAATTGCCCAAATAAAGAGAACCCTTTATTTCAATTCCTTTCATGTTTAAATCTCCCGAAATAATTATTTCTCCTAAAAATACGGAGATTAGTACTTCAGAATTTTCCAAATTGAGTCCATATTTAATTCTGTCTATAGAAGAAAGGTCTGGGATGATACTATTTGAAAGATTAACGGGCCTGCATTCTTTCTCTGCTAGATTAATTTCTGTTACAATTTCCCTTTGGCCTAAAGTTTTTTTGTCCTTTTGACTCTTCATATGCTAATATTATGATTATACTATATATAATATATCAAATTTAAGTATGTTACAAGAAGAAGAAAAACTTTGGAAAGAAGGTTTTAAGTATGTTACCGGAATTGATGAGGCAGGAAGGGGACCTCTTGCTGGACCAGTATCTGCGGGAGCTGTTTTTGTTTCTGAGAAAGATTTTCTTGATCTTAGAAAAAACAAGCTTATAAAAGATTCTAAGCTATTACTGGAGAATAAAAGAAAAGAAGTTTATGAGCAAATTATCAATGATAAAAGATTCAAATGGGGGGTAGGCATTGTTTCAGAGAAAATAATTGATGAGATTAACATACTGGAAGCAACAAAATTAGCAATGAACTTGGCGATTAAAGATTTAGAAGAAAGAAACAATATTAAGGTCGATTTTTTAATTCTTGATGGAAACATGAAAATTGACATAGAAATTGAACAAAAATCAATTATTGGTGCTGATAAAAAAGTATTTTCAGTTAGTACTGCCAGTATAATTGCAAAAGTAAAAAGAGATGAAATAATGCTTCTGTATGACAAAAAATATTCTCAATATAATTTCAAGAAACATAAAGGATATGGGACAAAAGAACATATGGAAAATATTAAAAAATATGGAAAATGCGAGATACACAGAAAAAGCTTTAAACCCTTTTGACAAAGATAATTAAAAATGTATAATAATATCATAGTTTAAAGATAAAAATATGGCAGTACCAAAACAAAGACAAAATCAATCAAGAAGAGATAGAAGAAGGGGAAATATATTCATAAAAGAACCTAATTTAGTTTTATGTCCAAAGTGTCAAAAACCATTCTTGCCCCACACAGCGTGTGGTTATTGTGGTTTCTATAATGGAAAAGAAGCAATAAATGTTATGGCTAAATTAGAGAAAAAAGAACAAAAAAGAAGAACGAAAGAAATCGAAGAAAAAGCTGAAACTAAATAATCAAAAAACATGGCTTCAAGGCACCTTTCAAGATCAGTAGCAATGCAAAGTTTATATGAGTGGGATTTTCATGGAAAAATAAAAGAAAATCTCATTAAAATAACTGAAAGAAACATTGAAGAATTTGGAAAAGGACTTGAAGGTTATGATTTTATCTGGGCACTAGTCTCCGGAGTAGAAGAAAACTTCGAACTGATAAATCAAATCATTGAAAAAACGGCCCCGGAATGGCCCATAAACCAAATAAATCCACTAGATAGAAATATTTTAAGGATAGGCATATTTGAGCTTTTGTATGAAGACAAAGATGAGGTTCCGCCAAAAGTAGCAATAAATGAATCAATTGAGCTAGCTAAGAATTTTGGAGGAGAAAATTCAAGAAAATTTGTTAATGGAGTTTTGGGAACAATATATCGAGAATTAATTGAAGAAAAAACTAATGATGAAAAAGGACAAAAGTAAAGATTTTTCAGAGCTAGAGAATTCCTTAGGAGTTTGTTTTAAAAACAAGGATCTCTTAACTCAAGCATTCTGTCATCGTTCATATCTAAATGAAAATCCTAGTTTTTACTTGGGACATAACGAAAGACTTGAATTTTTAGGAGACGCAGTTCTGGAATTAATAACAACTGACTATCTCTATAGAAATTATCCTTTAAAGCCAGAAGGAGAAATGACGGGATGGAGGGCCTCACTAGTAAATGCCAATATCCTCTCGGATACAGCCAGAGAAATGAATTTTGAAAAGTTTCTCTTACTGTCTTCAGGAGAAAAAAAAGAAAAAGGAAAAGCAAGAAAGTATATATTAAGCGATACCTTCGAAGCATTCATTGGTTCACTATATCTAGATTCAGGATATGAAGTGGTTAGAAAATTTCTTGAAGAAAAATTAATTAAAGCAAAGCTTCCTGAAATAATAGAAAAAAAGCTATTCAAGGATCCTAAATCTCTTTTTCAAGAGAAATCTCAAGAGATACTTTCAATTACGCCAATTTATCAAGTTATAGAAGAGGTTGGTCCTGACCATCAAAAAAGCTTTGTTGTTGGAGCCTTCCTAGACGAAGAGCTTATCGCTAAAGGAGAGGGAACAAGTAAGCATGAAGCTGAATTAAGGGCCGCAGAAGAAGCTCTTAAAACTAAAAGTTGGAAATAGGGTTGAAAACATTTTAGATTTGGTGTATTATACTATCGTCAATTAAAAATAAAAATATGTTAAAAATTAGATTATTCAGAGTAGGAAAGAAAAAGCAACCTGCATATAAGATTGTCGTTACAGATAAAGATAATCCTCCCCAAGGAGGAGTGTTTGTTGAGCAAGTAGGATTCTATAATCCTCTTACAAATGAAAGGATCCTCAATGCAGAAAGAATTCAACATTGGATAAGTGTAGGAGCTCAACCATCAGACACAATTCACAATATGCTTATATCCGAAAAAATCATTGAAGGAGAAAAGAGAAAAATGAGACTAGGTAAAAAAGTAGAAGTTAAAGCTGAAGAAGCACCTAAGGCAGAAAAGCCAAAAGTGGAAGAACCTAAAGTAGAAGAACCTAAAGTGGAGGAAGCTAAGGTAGAAGAGCCTAAAGCAGAAGAAGCTAAAGAAGAAGCTAAGGTAGAAGAAGTGATTGAAGAGAAACCAGTAGAAGAAGAAACTAAAATTGAAGAGCCAAAAACAGAAGAAAAAAGTGAATAATATTGACAAGTTTTTCTTTATTTAAGATAATTTCGATAGGGTATAAATAAAAGATGAACAAGGAAAGGTCGAATTACCCAATAATAAATACATTAAGAAAGAATATGGCAGAAGTAAAAGATTTAGAATTTCTAGAATACATTGTAAAAACATTAGTTGATCATCCAGAAGAAGTTAAAGTAGAAAGAAAAGTTGACGAAATGGGAGTCTTACTAACAGTAAGAGTTCACCCAGAAGACATGGGACAACTAATTGGAAAAGAAGGTTCTACAGCTAGAGCTATCAGAAACTTAGTTAGAATCATCGGTCTTAAAAATCATGCAAGAGTTAACCTTAAAATTGAAGAACCAGAAGGTGGCTCAAGAAGA
This sequence comes from uncultured Candidatus Saccharibacteria bacterium, assembly GCA_964508955.1. GTDB lineage: Bacteria > Patescibacteriota > Minisyncoccia > Minisyncoccales > Minisyncoccaceae > UBA2558. The sequence goes on along the minus strand of CAZDVN010000003.1, from coordinate 1,335 downwards.
AGGCCTCCAGAAGGAGAAGTTGCTCCTAAGGAAGAAGTTGCTCCTAAGGAAGAAGAAAGCAACCCAACAGAGGACTTTGAAGATTTTAAGATATAGTTTACTATTAAAACAATTAATCCCGAAAGGGATTTTTTGTTTTTTAGAAGATTATAATATATACTTAAAACATTATGCAGTTCGATATTATCACAATTTTCCCGAATATATTTGATTCCTACTTAAAAGAATCTTTTATTAAAAAAGCTCAGGATAAGAAGATTATTAAAATCAATATTCATAATCTAAGAGACTGGGCAACTAATGAAAGAAAAACGGTTGACGATAGACCTTACGGAGGAGGGCTTGGAATGGTTCTAAAAGTTGAGCCAATTTTTAAGGCCATCAAAGGTATTAAAAAAAAGAAGAAAAACAGGATTATTTTATTCAGTCCTAGAGGTAAACAATTTAACCAGAAGAAAGCTTATCAATTAAGCAAGTACGACAATCTAATATTCATTTGTGGAAGATACGAAGGAATTGACGAGAGGGTTGCAAAAAACATCGCTGACGAAATGATATCAATTGGAGAATATGATTTAATGGGAGGGGAGTTACCTGCCATGATAGTGATGGAAACAATAGCTAGGACAATTCCTAACGTTTTAGGAAAGCCCGAGTTTCTGAAAGAAAGAATGACTAAGTCCGGAGGATTCATTGAATACCCAGAATACACCAGACCAGAGGTATTTGAACCTAAAAAAGGAGAGAAATGGAAGGTTCCAAAGGTGCTTCTCTCAGGCCATCAAAAGAATATTCAGGAGTGGAAAGATAAGAAGAGAAAGGTTATTGAAAAATAATGAACTTTTTGCTACTATAGGAGAGTGTATAAAGGGCGAGTACCAAAGTAGTCAAACGGGTCTGACTGTAAATCAGATGGCTTCGGCCTTCGGGGGTGCAAGTCCCTCCTCGCCCACATAAAGACCGATGGGGGAAATGCCGATGTAGTTCAGTGGCAGAACATTTCCTTGGTAAGGAAAAGGTCGCGGGTTCGATTCTCGCCATCGGCTCAGAAGATTAAAAATTATAAATAATATGGCAACAAAAAAGAAAAAATTAACAAAGATAGTTTGTCAGGATTGTAAGAAAATATCTTACTTTACTAGAAAAACAAAAGCAGTTGAAGAGAAACTAGAGATGAGTAAGTTTTGTAAACTCTGTAGAAAACATGCTACTTTTAAAGAAGTAAAAAGATAAAAGGGGATTTCCTCTTTTCTCTTTTATAGGGGCGTAAGCTTAACGGTAAACTGCCTGTCTCCAAAACAGGTCTTGAGGGTTCGAATCCTTCCGCCCCTGCCA
>CAZDVN010000002.1:25131-38827 GCA_964508955.1 uncultured Candidatus Saccharibacteria bacterium | reverse complement strand
TTTCGTTTGCAAAAAGAAGAGGTTTCGTTTTTCAATCTTCTGATATATATGGAGGATTAGGGGGATTTTATGATTACGGCCCTTTGGGCGTTGAGGTTAAAAACAACATTAAAAATTCTTGGTGGAAAAACATGGTTCAAGAAAGAGATGACGTTGTTGGACTAGATAGTTCTATTATTATGAATCCAAATGTTTGGAAAGCATCAGGACATACAGAAACTTTTTCTGATCCCTTATCAGAATGTAAAAATTGTCATAAAAGATTTAGATCAGATCATCTAGTAGATGCTTTAAAATGTCCAGAATGTGAAGGAGAGTTAATGGAATCCAGAAATTTTAATTTAATGTTTAAGACATTTATTGGTCCAGTTGAAGATAGCACTAATGTTGCATACTTGAGACCAGAAACAGCCCAAGGTATATTTGTTAATTATAGGAATATTCTTAATACCCAGAGAGTAAAAGTTCCTTTTGGTATTGCTCAAATAGGAAAAGCATTTAGAAATGAAATTACCCCTGGAAATTTTATCTTTAGGATGAGAGAATTTGAACAGATGGAAATGGAATATTTTGTAAAGCCTGGGACCGAGAAAGAAATTTTTGAAGGTTGGATTGAAAGAAGAATGGATTGGTATATTAATGAACTAGGGATTAAGAAAGAAAATTTAAGGGTAAGAAGACAAGAAAAAGATGAGCTAGCTCATTATGCTAAGGAATGTGTTGATATTGAGTATAAATTTCCTATTGGTTGGTCTGAAATAGAAGGGATTGCTAGTCGTGGAGATTTTGATCTTTTACAACATCAAAAATTTTCTGGAGAGGATATGAATTATTTTGAAGAAGCAACGAAAGAAAAATATGTTCCCTATGTCATAGAACCTTCTTGTGGAGTTGAAAGAACATTTTTAGCAGTATTGTGTGATGCTTTTGAAGAGGTTGAAGGTGGAAGAACAACCACGACCGAATCAAATAAAGAAAAAGAAATCTTATTGAGAATAAATAAAAATCTAGCTCCGGTTAGAGTGGCTATTTTACCTTTGGTTAAAAATAAAATTGAAATAACTTCTAAGGCTAAGGAAATTTATGAAATTTTAAAAAATAATTTTAGTTGTCAGTATGATGAAGTTGGAGCGATAGGAAGAAGATATAGAAGGCATGATGAAATTGGAACACCGTGGGCAGTAACGGTTGATTTTGAAAGTCTTGAAAATGAAGATGTTACGTTGAGAAATAGAGATACAATGGAGCAAATAAGAGTAAAAATAAAAGATTTAGTTCCGAGAATAAATGAAAATTAAAACTCCCTATACCTTTAATTTTTTAATTCCAATCATTGCTTGGTCAATTCTTTGTTGGACTTTTTCTTATTTTTTAATAATTATTTTAGTAGATTTTGAAAATGAGATAGCAGAAAAATCTTTTCTTTATATTTCTCCAATGTTCGTTCTTTTTTTCTCGTTTTTATCAATACTAAAGCATGGTGGAATAAAATTTTTGAATGAAAAAAATATTGATTTAATTAATAAAAATTTTTCTTCCAAGGGACTTAATTCTTCTGTTTCCACAGAAGAGGTTAAAAAAATATTGAATTCTCTTGTTGCCGTTTGTGAAAGGATATCAATAGATTTTTTTGTTACAGGAATATTAATTCTTTTATTGATAATATTGACAAGCTTAATTAATTTAGCATCGTTGCTTAATGTTTTATTTATCTTTATTGGTGGAACAATAGCAATTTTCTTTTCTTCTTTTTTTGCTAAATTTTTTTGTCAGAAATCTATGTTTTTTGCCATAAAAGAATGCCGAAAAATTTTAACCGAAAGAGGAGAAAGCTTTAATGATATTAATCTTCCTCCGATAAAATCTAAGCTTTATTTCTTGTTTATTCTTCCTCTCTTCATAGCATTGATAGTATTAATCTTTGTTTCTTCTTTTGATGTTGTTGCTGCAATAATGATTTTAATAGCAATATTAATGATTTTTATTATCGATGGAGTTTTACTGTCGTGTCTTAGCGGTTCCCTTAGAGAAATTAATAATTTTACTAAAGATTTTCCACTTGGAGGAAGGACATTCTTTATTACAGGAAGCCTAGACAAAGAAATTGTTAATTTGTTTGACGCATTAAATAGAGCTTCAGAGCAAGCTTATCTTTCAAAAAAAGAATTAGAAAAATCGAAAGAAGAGATGACCAAAAGAGTAGACGAGTTGGAAAAGTTTTTTAAGCTTACAATTAATAGAGAATTAAAAATGTTAGAATTAAAGAAAGAATTAAAAAATAAATAAAATGTACAAAAAAACTACACTTAAAAATGGCCTAAGAATAATAACTATCCCTCAAAAAGAAACACGAGCAGCTACTGTCCTTATTTTGGTTAGAGTTGGGTCTAAGTACGAAACTAAAAATATTTCTGGAATTTCTCATTTTTTAGAGCATATGATGTTCAAGGGAACAGAAAAAAGGAAAACTCCAATTGATGTAGCTGAGGAACTAGACAAGGTCGGAGGAGAATTTAACGCTTTTACGGGAGAAGAGTACACAGGATATTATGCTAAAGTGAATTATGTTAATTTTAACATTGCTCTAGACTGGGTTTCTGATATTTTTCTTAATTCAAAAATTCCTTCTAAGGAAATGCAAAAAGAAAAGGGAGTTATTATTGAAGAAATAAATATGTATAAAGATAATCCCATGATGTATATAGATGATTTATGGAAAAATGTTCTCTATGGAGATCAACCAGCAGGATGGGATATTGCAGGCACGAAAGATACTGTTTCAAAGATAGAAAGGAAAGACATCAAGGAGTATATAAAAAATCATTATGTTGCTAAAAATACAGTTGTTTGTGTCTCTGGAAAAATAGACGAAAACGATGTTATTGAAAAAATCAAAAAAAGTTTTTCTAATATTTCAGAGAAAGAGCCAAAAGATAAAATTAAAGTGGTTGAAGAACAATCAAGTCCTCAGATAAAGATTGTTTATAAGAAAATAAATCAAACAAACCTAGCTTTAGGTGTCAGAGGTTATAGTATAGCTCACCCTCAAAAATTTACAGCAGACATTCTTTCAATTATTTTAGGAGGAATGATGAGCTCAAGATTATTTAAAGAAATAAGAGAAAAATTAGGAGCTGCTTATTACGTAAGAACATATAATTATTCTAACACAGATACTGGTTCATTAGTTACATTCTCAGGAGTGGAAAACGGAAAAGTTAAAAAAGTCTTAGAAACAATATTAAGAGAGTACAGCAATTTTAAAAAGAAAAAAGTTTCAGATAAAGAATTAAGCAAAGCAAAAGAGTATTTAAAAGGAAAAATTGTCTTGAATATGGAATCATCTGATGCTAAGGCATCTTTCTATGGAAGGCAGGAGCTTTTAAAAAATGAAATTATTTCTATAGAGGAAATATTTAAAAAAATAGACAAAGTTAGCGCAGATGATATTATGATTGTAGCTAAAGATATTTTTAAAAATGATAAATTAAGTTTGGCATTAATAGGGCCGTTTAAAAATAAAAAAGATTTTAATTTAAAAATATGAAAGAAAAAATAGAAACAATAGATATTTCATGGAAAACTATTCTTAAAGTTTTATCTGTTATCGTTATTATTTATGTTTTAATCATCCTTAAAGACATTATAGGATGGATTATGTTAGCTTTGGTTATTTCATTTCTTGTTAATCCCCTTATTGATAAAATGAAAATGAACAGAGTCTTTTCTTCTGTGGTTGTCTATTCTTTTATTATTTTAATTTTCATTTTATTCATATATTTTATTTTTCCACCATTAGTTATGGAAGCTCAGTCCTTTGCAGATTTTTCTTCGGGATATCTTAAAAATTTCCCCAATCTTTTGAGTGACCTTGGAATAGACTCATTAAAAAATATTTCTACATTAATAGTTAATCTTAAAGAAAGCTTGATAAATATATCTTCAAACGTTCTTAATATTTTCACCTCTTTATTTGGAAGTATCTTTGCTGGAATAACTGTTTTTACCTTAGCATTATTTTTTTCTATAGAAAAAATGGACATTATTAGAGGGATAAAAATGATTACTCCTGAAAAATTTGAAGAACAGGTTTTGTCTAAATGGGAAAGAATTCAACATCATGTTGTTGGCTGGTTTGGAAGTAGAATTATTGCGTGTATCTTTATTGGTTTAACAACATTTTTATTCTGCCTAGCTTTAAATATTAAGTTTGCGTTAATGTGGGGCTTATTGTCAGGATTATTAAATATTATTCCAATGATTGGACCGATTGTAGCAGGAATATTTTTAGGGTTATTTGTTTTAATCACCTCTATCCCAAAGGCAATAATAGTTGTCTTCCTTGCAATCTTATTTCAACAAATTGAAAGCTATATTTTGATGCCAATTCTTACAAAGAAGATAACTGGGATACCAACATCTTTAGTTTTAATATCTATTTTAGTGGGAGGTGTTTTTTGGGGAATACTTGGTGTTATTTTGTCTATACCTATTGCAGGCTTAGTTTTTGAGGGAGTTAAAGAATATCTTGAAAGTAAGAAAGCATGAAGAAAATTTTTGTTTCTACATCAATTCCGTATGTTAATGCCCCTCCTCATTTGGGACATGCATTAGAGCTTGTTTTGGCTGATGTTATTGCAAGAAGTCATCGTTTAATGGGTGACGATGTGTTTTTTCTTTCAGGGAGCGATGAAAATAGTTTAAAAAATGTTCGTAGCGCAGAAAAAGAAAATATTGATATTAAAGAATTTGTTAAAAAAAATTACCTAAAGTTTTTTGATTTAAAAGAATCTTTAAATCTAACATTTGATGATTTCATAAGAACAACAGAAAAAAGACATTTTGATGGTGCTCAAAAACTATGGCTTGCTTGTGAGAAGGATGTTTATAAAAAGAAATATAAAGGTCTTTATTGCGTTGGTTGCGAAGAGTTTTATAAAGAAGAAGATTTAATTGATGGAATGTGCCCTGAGCATAAAACAAAGTTAGAAGTTGTTGAAGAAGAAAATTATTTCTTTAAGCTTTCAAATTATCAAAAAAAGATTAGAGACATAATTTTAAAAGATGAGGTTAGAATTGTTCCTGAGTCCAAAAAAAAAGAAATATTAAATTTTATAGACTCTGGGCTTCAAGATTTTTGTATATCAAGATCTAACGAAAGAGCAAGAGGCTGGGGAATAGATGTTCCTCAAGATAATAGTCAAAAAATATGGGTTTGGTTTGATGCCCTTTCTAGCTATATAAATGCGTTGGGTTACGGGAGTGAAAATGATAAAAATTTTAAAGATTTTTGGCAGAACAACGAATTTAAGATTCATGTAATAGGAAAAGGAATTAATAGGTTTCACTCTGTTTATTGGTTAGCAATGCTTTTGTCCTCAGGGATAAGTCTTCCTAAGACATTATTTGTTCATGGTTATGTTACCGTTGATGGGCAGAAAATGTCAAAAAGCATAGGAAATGTTATCAAACCAAAAGAATTAGTTGAAAAATACGGTTGCGACGGAGTAAGGTATTTCTTATTAAGAGAAATTCCAACCTTAGGAGATGGTGATTTTACTTATGAAAAATTTGAAAAAAGATATAATTCCGATTTGGCTAGTGGTCTTGGAAATTTATTTTCAAGAACAATGTCTATGGTTATAAAAAAGAATATTGACTTTGAGATTAATCCTAATAATATTTTTGTTAAGAAAAATAAAGAAATTCAAGAAAAAGTTAAAAATAATTATTTTCTTTTTAACGAAACACTTATTGATATTTGGGAACTAATTTCTTTTTGCGATAAGTATATTGAAGAAGAAAAGCCTTGGAAAGTAGAAGACGAAGTAAAAATTAAAATGATATTCTCTAATCTTATATATTCTCTTGAAAATATTAAAGAGATGTTAAAACCTTTTCTTCCGGAAACTTCTGAAAAGATGGAACTTCAAATGAAAGAAATGTTAAAAAGCGATCCACTTTTTCCTAGGTATGATAATTGACACACACGCACATCTTAATTTTTCAGAGTTTGATCATGACAGAGAAAAATTAATCAAAGAATGTCTTCAGGAAGGATACAATATTATAAATATTGGAACCAACAAGGAAAGCTCTCAAAAATGCATAGAAATTGCTGAAAATTATCCAAAAGGAGTTTTTGCCTCTGTGGGTTTACATCCTTCTAATATTTCTTCTTTCTTAAAAGAAAAAGATTTTTTTGAAAAAAAAGAAGAATCATTTGACTATGATTATTATAAAAACTTAGCAAAATCTTCAAAAGTAGTTGCCATAGGAGAGACAGGTCTTGATTATTGGTATAAGCCAAAAAGCAAAATAAAGAGAAAAGAATTTTTTGAAAAACAAAAGTATGTTTTTCAAGAACATCTTCGCCTTGCCAGGGAATTAAACTTACCTATTGTAATACATTGCCGCTCTGCTTTTGATGATTTATTTAATATTTTAACTGAACAAAAAGGAGTTGTTCACTGCTTTACTGGAAACAAGGGAGAAGCAAAAAGATTATTATCTCTTGGATATTATCTGGGAATAAACGGCATTATCTTTAAAATAGATTTGGATGAGGCCATAAAAATTATTCCCCTTGAAAAGATGTTACTTGAAACAGATTGTCCATATCTTTCTCCTCCTTCATTTGAACAGAGAAATAATCCTTTTTCAATAAGTTTAATTATTGAAAAAGTATCAGAGATTAAGGGTATCTCCAAGGAAGAAATTGTAAAAATTACGACTCAAAATGCTAAAAAACTATTTAATATATAGTTCTTAACAGGAACTTCTTTTTGTGTTAGAATTATTTTATATGGTTGATTCAATTCAAATACTTTATATATTTAGGGCTATTTTCTTTGGAGTTTTAGTTGGAGCCTCTATCAATTTATTTTTTAGGTATGCTAAACCAATGATAGAAAATTTAGCAGGAGGAAAATCTATAAATGTTGATTTATGGTGGTGGACGGGAGTGTCCTTATCTTTTATCTTAGGAACATTATCAATGTTATTTTTGCTATATGGAATATAATCATAAAGAGATTGAAAAAAAATGGCAAAATTACTGGAAAGATAACAATTGCTATTTTACTGAAATTAATTCAGATAAACCAAAAATGTATATTTTGGATATGTTTCCCTATCCTTCAGGAGAAGGAATTCATGTTGGGCATTTAAAGGGCTATGTTGCCACAGATGTTTATTCTAGATTTAAAAAACTTAAAGGTTTTAATGTTTTGCATCCTATTGGCTGGGATGCTTTTGGTCTTCCTGCCGAAAATTATGCTATTAAGCATGGGGTTCATCCTGAAATTAGCACTAAAAAAAATATAGAAAATATTAAAAGACAGATGCTCTCAGTTGGTTTGAGTTATGACTGGGAAAAAGAAATAAATACAACTGATCCGGAATATTACAAATGGACTCAATGGATATTTTTAAAATTTTTTGAAAAAGGGTTAGCATACAAGAAAAAGCTACCTATCAATTGGTGTCCTTCTTGTAAAACAGGACTTGCCAATGAAGAGGTTATTGATGGAAAATGTGAAAGATGTGGGACATTAACTACAAAAAAAGATATTGAACAATGGGTATTAAAAATAACTGATTACGCTGATAAGTTATTAGAAGGATTAGATGATATTGATTGGCCAGAAAAAATAAAAGAAATGCAAAAGAATTGGATTGGCAGAAGTGAAGGTTGGGAGCTATCTTTCAAAGTTGAAGATAAGGATATTTTTGTTTTTACAACAAGGATAGATACTTTGTTTGGATGTACTTATCTAGTTCTAGCTCCAGAGCATCCTATAATTAATGGATTAGAGATTGAGAATAGAAATGAGGTTAATAAATATATTGAAGAAACTAAAAATAAAAGTGAAAGAGAAAGGATAAGTGATGTCAAAGATAAAACAGGGGTTGAAATAAAAGGAATCAAAGCAATTAATCCTATTAATGGAAAAGAAATTAAAATTTTTGTAGCTGATTATGTTTTATCTCATTATGGAACAGGAGCCATTATGGCTGTTCCAGCTCACGACAAAAGAGACCTAGAATTTGCCAATAAATATAACTTAGAAGTAATAGAAGTTATAAGAGAAAATAATTCTTCTGACGAAGATGGAACCCTTTTTAATTCTCTTGAATTCAATGGTTTAAAATCAGCAGAAGCTAGAGAAAAAATAGGAGAACACTTAAAGGCAAAAAAGAAGATAAATTATAAGTTAAGAGATTGGATTTTCTCTAGGCAAAGATATTGGGGAGAACCAATTCCAATAATTAATTGTGAAAAGTGTGGATCAGTTCCAGAAACAAATTTACCTTTAATTCTTCCTAAAGTTGAAAAATATGAACCCACTGGAACAGGAGAATCTCCATTAGCAGGGATATCAGAATGGGTTAATGTTAAGTGTCCAAAGTGTGGCGGGCCCGCTAAAAGGGAAACTAATACTATGCCTCAGTGGGCTGGTTCATGTTGGTATTATTTTAGATATCTTGACAATAAGAATAGCGATGCTTTTGTTCAAAAGGATATAGAAAAAAAATGGCTTCCAGTTGACTTGTATGTTGGTGGGGCAGAGCATGCAGTATTACATCTACTATTTGCTCGTTTTTGGCATAAATTTTTATATGACATTGGAGAAACTTCTACAAAAGAACCTTTTAATAAGTTAAGAAACATTGGATTAGTATTGGCACATGATGGTCAAAAAATGAGCAAATCTAAGGGTAACGTTGTCTCTCCAGACGTTATAAATGAAGATTTTGGTGCGGACACGTTAAGAATTTATGAAATGTTTATGGGTCCTTTTGATCAAGCTATCCAATGGAACGATCAAGGAGTAAAAGGAGTTTACAGGTTTTTAATTAAACTATGGAATGTTGTTTTAAAATCTAAAGATAATGAAGAAAGCAGTAAAGAGGTTGTAATTTTTGTTAACAAATTAATCAAAAAAGTTGATGATAATTTAGAAAAAATGAAGTTTAATACTCCAGTAGCTTTTTTCATGGAGTTTGTAGATTTTGCTTCAGATAAGAAAATTGGTAAAAAAGAAATTGAAAACATTTTAAAGGTTTTTTCTGTTTTTGCCCCTCATTTTTCAGAGGAATTATGGAAAATACTAGGTCACGACAAGAGCATAACTTTAGAAAGTTGGCCTAAGGTTGATAATGAACTAATAAAAGAAGATACAATATTTTTAACAATTCAAGTAAATGGAAAGCTAAGGGATAGAATTGAAGTCGATGTAGATATCTCTAAAGATAAAGCTGAAGAGAAAGCTAAAAAAAGCGAAAAGGTCGAGAAGTGGATTAAAGATAAAAAAATTAAGAACATTGTGTATGTTCCAAAAAGATTAATTAATATTGTATTATGTGCGGAATAGTTGGATATATTGGAGAAAAAGAAGCCGGGTCAATTGTTTTAGCCGGTCTTAAAAGATTAGAATATAGGGGCTATGACAGCTATGGTTTTTGCTTTATAGACAATAACAAGGCTTCACTTTTTAGGAAAGTTGGTAAAATAGAAAATACTGAAAAAAATTTTTTAGAGAAAGACTTTAAGGGAAATATTTGTATAGCTCACAACAGGTGGGCAACGACAGGTTTAGTAACTGAAGAAAATGCTCATCCTCATGCTGATTGCAAGGGAGAAATATTTGTTGTTCATAATGGAATTGTAGAAAACTATAAAGAACTTAAGAAAAAGCTAAAAGAAGAAGGACATGTTTTTAAATCAGAAACTGATACAGAAGTTATTGCTCATTTAATTGAGAAGTACTATGAAGACTCTTTAGTTTCTGCAGTCAGTAGAGCTTTGAAAGATATCAGGGGAACTTACGGGCTTTTAGTTATTTCTACAAAAGAGCCTGACAAAATGGTAGTCGCAAGAATGTCTTCTCCTCTGACTATTGGAGTAGGAGAAAATGAATTTTTAGTAGCATCTGACCCATCAGCAATAATTGCTAGAACTAGACAAGTTATTAATTTAGATGATGGAGAAATAGCTATTTTAAAAAAAGATGAAATTTGTATATATAAAGAAGAGAAAGAAGCAAAAAAAAATATTCAAATAATTGATTGGGACATTGAACAGGCAGAAAAAGGGGGATATGAGCACTTTATGATGAAGGAAATTATGGAAGAGCCTAGTACGATTGAAGATGCAATAAGAGGAAGATTGTTAGAAGAAGAGGGGCTAGTAAAATTAGGAGGATTGGAAAGTGTTGAAAAAGAATTAAGGAAAATTAATAAGATATCTTTAATTGGATGTGGAACTGCTTATTATGCTTGCAGGATTGGAAAGCTCATGCTTGAAGAATATGCAGATATTTCCGCAGAAGTTGATAGTGGCTCAGAATTTAGGTATAGAAAATCGATAATTAATAATGATGATGCTTTTCTTTTTGTTTCTCAATCAGGAGAGACAGCAGACACCTTGTCTTCTCTTAAAGAAGTAAAACAAAAAGGCTTTTTAAATTTAGGAATTACCAACGTGGTTGGTTCTTCTCAGTCAAGAGAAACTGACGCAGGGGTATATACTCGTTCAGGACCGGAAATAGCAGTGGCATCAACAAAAGCATTCTTAGGTCAATTAGCTGTTTTGGCAATGATTACTGTTTATTTGGGCAGAAAAAGGAATATGTCTATTGTTACGGGAAAAAGAATTATTAACGAATTAAATAAAATACCTAGTTCGGCTCAAAAAATATTAGATCAAAAAGAAGAAATAAAAAAAATAGCAGAAAAATATAAAAATTATAAGAATTTTTGGTTCATAGGAAGAAAGTATAATTTTCCTATCGCTCTTGAGGGAGCCTTAAAGCTAAAAGAGGTTTCTTATGTTCATGCAGAAGGGGTGTCAGGGGGAGAATTAAAACATGGGCCTTTGGCCTTAGTTGATGAAAATTTTCCTACTATAGCGATTTGCCCAAACGATTCTGTTTACGAGAAAATGATTTCTAATATTGAAGAAATTAAGGCAAGAAAAGGTCCCGTGATTGCTATTGCTACCGAGGGAAATGAAGAAATTAAGAAAATAGCAGATGACGTTATCTATATTCCAAAAACTTTGGAAATGCTAACACCATTATTGTCTGTTATTCCACTTCATCTATTCGCTTATTATTTTTCTTATGCTCTCAAGAGAGACATTGATAAACCAAAAAATTTAGCTAAAAGTGTAACTGTAGAATAAATATAAATATGAAAAAAGATTACTCAATTTTAATAGGAGGAGCTGCTGGACAAGGATCAAGAATGGCAGGTCTAATAATCGCAAAGATTTTTAATAGTATGGGATATAGTGTTTTTATCCATGAAGATTACCAATCTTTGGTTAAGGGCGGTCATAATTTTTCTTTAATTAGAGCTTCAGAAAAAGAATATACAAGTCATAATAATGAAGTAGATTTTGTTTTAGCATTAAACAATGAAACTATTTTTAAACATGAGAAATGTTTAAAAAAAGACGGATTTATTATTTTCAATAAAAAGAACATAGAAGTAAAAAAAGGAATAGGAATAGAAATAGATAAAATAGTAAAAGAATTGGATGGAATTAGCATAATGGGAAACATTGCTATGATTTCTGGATTTGCCAAAATAGTTGGGATTGAATGGAAAACGATAGAAAAGATTTTCAAAAAAGAGATATCAAAAAAAATTGATAAAAATTTAGAAATAGCAAAAAGAGCATATAACGAGGTTGATAAAATTATAGAAATAGAAAAATTAAAAAGAAAAGAAGGCACCCTTTTAACTGGGAATGAAGCAATTTGTTTAGGGGCGGTAGATGCTGGATTGGATGTTTATTCTGCTTATCCCATGACTCCTGCAACAAGCATTCTTCATTACTTGGCTGAGAATAGTAAAAAATTTAAAGTTATTGTTTCTCAATCAGAAAATGAGATAGCAGCAATTAATTCTATTATAGGTAGCGCTTATGCCGGGAAAAGGGCAATGACTGGAACGTCAGGAGGAGGCTTTGCCTTGATGACGGAAGGTATCAGTTTATCTGCCCAGTCAGAGGTGCCAGCCTTAGTGGTTAATAGTCAGAGATCAGGCCCTGCGACAGGAGTTCCTACCTATGGAGGACAATCTGACCTACTTTTTGCTTTAGCCTCAGGACATGGAGATTTTATAAGATTCGTTGCTTCCCCTGGAGATGCTAATGAGGCGTATTTTTTATCAGGAACGCTTTTGAATTTAGCCTGGAAATATCAAACACCAGCAATTCTTTTAACTGACAAAGAGCTTTCAGAAAGCACTTACGAATTTAATCCGGAAATTAAGATAAAAAAAGAAAAACCTTTATTGTGGAACGATAAAGGAGAATATAAAAGATATGTTCAATCAAAAAACGGGATTTCTCCCTTAGCTTTTCCCGGAGGAAAAGGAATTGTTAAATCTACAAGCTATGAACACGATGAAAAAGGTTTATCAGTAGAAGATTCTGAATCAATTGTTTTGATGCAGGACAAAAGATTAAGGAAATTTAAAGAGATGGAAAAAGAAATTGATAACATTGAAGCTGTCAAAGTTTACGGAAAAAAGAATTCAACTAAAGCGGTTATTTTCTGGGGTTCTACAAAAGGGGCAATAAAAGAAGCAGTTGAAAAAATTGACATAAAAGCTGTTCAAGTTTTATTCTTACAACCATTACCAAAGAAGCAAATTAAAAAAGCCTTAAAGGGAGCGAAGAAAATAATCCTAGTGGAATGTAGCGCTACCGGACAATTAGAGAAAGTCTTAAAAGAGTGTGAAGTCAAGGTAGATAAAAAGATTTTAAAATATGATATGAGACCATTTACGGCTAAAGAATTGGAATTAAAATTAAAGAATATTTAATATGAAAAACTTAGAAACAAATTATCCAAATACTTGGTGTCCTGGTTGTGGAAATTTTGGAATTCTTCAAGCAGTAAAGCAAGTTTTTAGTGAAATGCCAAGAGAAAAAATAGTCATGGTTACAGATATTGGATGTAATTCTAAAATAGCAGACTATATTAACGTGAATAGTTTTTATTCTTTGCATGGAAGGCCAGTAGCAACAGCGGAAGGTATCAAAATGGCAAATATTGATTTAAATGTTGTTGTTTTTACGGGAGATGGAGGTTCGTTGAATGAAGGAATTTCTCATTTGATACACGCGGCTAAAAGAAATTCTAATATTACTGTATTAATGCATAATAATAGATTGTTTGCATTAACTACGGGTCAATATACAGCTAATTCTCCAAAAGGCTTCAAAGGTAAGTCTACTCCTTATGGGGTTTTTGAAGAACCATTGAATCCTCTTGAACTGATGATGGCATCAAAAGCATCTTTTATTGGAAGAACTTATTCTTCCAAAATTGATCACATGAAAAATTTAATTAAAGAAGGAATTGAGCATAAAGGTTTTTCTTTTATTGAAATATTACAACCTTGCGTTTCTTTTTTTAACAATATTCAATTTTACAACGAAAGAGTTTATGAATCTAAGGAACCAAAATCTGTAGAAGAAAGTAGGAAATTAATTAAAGAGTGGAACTATAATGGCGAAGGAAAAATTCCATTAGGATTGTTTTATAAAGAAAATAGACCTTGTTATGAGGAAGAAATAAATAAAACAATTTAAAATGTTTGATAAGGTTTTTTCTAAAAAGAATATTGTTTGTATTGGAGGAGGGAATGCAATGCCAAAAGTCATCCTCAGAGGTTT
>CAZDVN010000002.1:18357-25031 GCA_964508955.1 uncultured Candidatus Saccharibacteria bacterium | reverse complement strand
AAATTGTTGGAGAATCTAATATTGATGTTCCTAAACACGATACAAGTTTAAAAATTGATAAAATTTTCTTGAGACCTTCTGTTAGTGCTTGTCCTCAAACAATAAAAAGAATAAAAAATGCGGATATGGTTATAATCGGTCCAGGCGATATTTTCTCTTCCTTGATGCAGGTTTTGTTAATCGAAGGAATGATAGAGGCCATAAAATCTAGCAAGGCAAAAAAAGTATATGTTTGTAATTTAATGACGAAAAACGGGGAATCTAATAATTTTAAAGTTTCTGATTTTGTCAAAGAAGTTGAAAATTACTTAAAATGCGAACTTGATTATGTTATGTTCAATACAAACATGAGCACAAATAATGAAATAAAAGATTATAGAAAAAATAATCCTCAATTTCTGGAAATGGTTGATTTTTCTGGTCTTCCAAAAGAAAAAAAATATGTAGGGGGAGATTTTTTACTAAAAGAAGGTGGAATAATTCACGATTCTAAAAAAGTAGCTGATATAATAATAAAAATATGCAAGTAATAATTTTAGCAGCAGGAAGTGGAACAAGGTTTTTGCCATTTTCGTTAAGCAGGCCAAAGCCTCTTTTTAGTGTTTTTGGTAAAACTATTATAGAGCATAACTTAAGTGAACTTGATGGCCTAGTTGATGAAGTCATTATTATTGTTGGCTACAAAAAAGAAATGATAATGGAAAAAATAGGAAAAAAATTTGGTAAAATTGAGATAAAATATATTGAAGATAAAGAGATTGTTGGAACAGGCTCTTCTGCTAGATTAGCAAAAAATTTATTGAAAAATAAATTCCTCCTTCTGAATGGAGATGATTTTTACAGTAAAAAAGATATCAAAAACTCAATTGAACATTTTCCATCAATTCTCGTTAGGGAGCATGAAAGTCCTTCTTCTTTTGGGGTCATAATAGAAGAAAATGGAATTTTAAAAAGCATAGTAGAGAAACCGAAAGAATCCGTTTCTAATTTAGTTAATACTGGACTTTATTGTTTGCCCAAAGAAATTTTTGATTTTGAGGTTGAAAAATCATCAAGAGGGGAATATGAATTTACTGATTACATCAAAAATTTTATTAACAATAATGAACTTAATGTTTGTAAGGCTTCGTCTTGGATCCCAGCTTCTTATCCCTGGGAGATATTTAACGCTTTCCCTTATTTGTTTTCCAAAGAAAAACAAGAAAAAAATTTTGAAGTAGAAAAGGGAGCAATAATTAAAGAAGAAGTTATTATTAAAAATGGAACAGTAATCAAGTCCGGTTCCTACATTGAGGGAAAAGTTTGGATTGGTCAAAATTGTTCTATTGGTCCAAATTGTTTTATTAGAGAAGGAAGTGTCATTGAAGATAACTGTAGGATAGGACACAGCGTTGAAATTAAAAATTCAATGATTGGGAAAGGAACAAACATAAATCATCTTTCTTATGTCGGAGATTCTATAATAGGAGAAAATTGTAATTTAGGAGCAGGAACAATTACGGCAAACTTAAGACATGATAAGTCCTTTATAAAAATTAAGATAAAAGAAACTTTAGTTGATACAAAAAGAATAAAATTAGGAGTAATGATTGGTGATAATGTAAAAACTGGCATAGGCACCTTAATTTATCCAGGGAAAAGAATATATCCCGACAAAATAACCTTACCAGGAGAAAAAATAAAAGAAGATATTATATAGTGCCGAAGGAGAGACTTGAACTCTCACGGGATTACTCCCATAGCATTTTGAGTGCTACGCGTCTACCAGTTTCGCCACTTCGGCATATAACTATATCTATCACAAAAAAAGTAGTTTGTAAATTTGAAAACTGTATGATAAAATCAATCTAATGACGCGAGTAATTGCTATTGCTAATCAAAAAGGAGGGGTAGGTAAAACGGCAATAGCCGTAAATTTACCAGTTTTTTTGACTGCTTTTGGTAAAAAAGTTTTACTTGTTGACGTTGACCCTCAAGCAAATGCTACTTTTTCTATGGGAATAAAACCAAGGGATCTTTCAGTTTCGCTATACGAAGCTATTTTGGGGCAGGTAGATCCTAAAGAAATTATTAGGAATACTCCTTTCTTGGCCTTTGATATTATGCCAACTTCTTATAATTTAGCAGGAGCAAATATAGAGCTTGTTAATATGGAGGCAAGAGAATTTAAATTAAAAGAAGTTTTAGATACTGTTAAAGATGATTATGATTTTGTTATAATAGATTGTCCTCCTAGCCTAGGTCTTTTAACTCTTAATGCTTTAATTGCAGCAGACGAAGTTATGATTCCTGTTCAATGCGAATACCTTGCCTTAGAGGGATTAGGGCAACTTCTTTATAATGTAAAATTAATAAATGAAAACTTAGAAAGGAATATTAAAGTTTTAGGAGCTGTTTTAACGATGTACAATAGAAAAAATATGGTTAGTCAAAAGATTGCAAAAGACTTAAGAAGAAATTTTCCTGGATATGTTTTTGATACAGTAATTCCAAGGGTAGTTTCTTTATCTGAGTCTCCAGTGACAGGAAGAACCATATTAAGGCATTCCCCTAACTCAAAAGCTGTTCATGCTTTTAGAGAATTAGCTCATGAAATAATTTTTAAAAAAGAATAAACTATGATTGGAAAAGGAATAGAATCTCTTATCCCAAAAAAGGACTCATCAATACCAGAAGAAAAAATTAGAAAAGATTTTATTTTTTGGATTGAGATAGAAAAAATAAAGCCTAATCCTTACCAACCAAGGAAAGAGTTTGATGAAGAAGCTTTGAATTCGTTAGCAGATTCAATCAAAAAGTACGGGATGTTGCAACCAATCATTGTTAGCAAAATAGAGAATAAAAACGAAAAGGGGATTTTTTATGATTATCAAATTATTGCAGGAGAAAGAAGATGGAGAGCAGCGAAAATAATAGGACTAAGGCAAGTTCCAGTAATAATAAAAGAGCAATCAAATAGAGAGAAGCTAGAGATTGCTTTGATTGAAAACGTTCAAAGAAAAAATTTAAATGCCATAGATAGAGCGGAAGCTTTTGAAAGGCTAAGAGATGAGTTCGGACTTTTAGAAAGAGAAATTGCTAAATTATCTGGAATAAGTAGAGAGTCTGTGTCTAATAGTTTAAGGATACTAACATTACCAGACGAAGTTAAAAAAGCGCTAAAGGAAAGCACCATATCTGAAGGTCATGCAAGAGCATTATTGGGAGCCAAGGAATCAAAGCTTATTAAAGAGCTTTTAGATGAAATAATAGCTAATGGTTATTCTGTTAGAGACGCAGAAAGAAGAGTTAAAGAAAGAAATGCAGGAGCTCAAGCAAAGACAGGAATTATTAAAAAAACAATAGAAAAAATTGACGAATTTTTAGAAAGGAAAGTTAAGCAAGTTTTAAATACAGAAAATTTAAAAATGGAAAAAAATAAGAATGGTATTCGCTTAAGTATTAATTTTAAAAAAGAAGAAGATGTTAATCAATGGTTGAAAAACTTAAGAAAGTAAGTTATTCGCAATTTTTGTTTGAACATTTTTCCTTTTTTCCTTTTTCTACCATTAAAGAATTACATTTTGGACAAATATTTCCTGTTGGCTTATCCCAAAGAGCAAAATCACAATCTGGCCAGTTAGGACAACCATAAAATATCTTTCCTCTTTTTGATTTCTTTTGAATTAGTTCTCCTTGATTGCACTTAGGACAGGTAACACCTGTTTTTTGTTTTTCATTAACTATCGTTTCCGTATGTTTACATTCTGGGAAACCTGAACAAGCAAGAAATTTTCCAAATCTTCCAATTTTTATCATCATTTCTTTTCCACACTTAGGGCATATTTTATCTGTTGGTTCTGCCTCAGGTGTTTTTCTTTCAACTTCTTCATATTTGCTTTCTAAGTTTTGGTTAAAAGGAACATAAAATTTCTTTAAAAGATTTTTCCAATCTTCTTTTCCTTCTGCTATTTCATCAAGGCTTTTTTCCATGTTGGCAGTAAATTTAATATCCACTATTTCAGGAAAATGAGAAATAAGCATTTCGTTAACGCTAATGCCAACTTGAGTAGGCTCAAATCTTCTGTCTTTGTTTTTTTCTACATAGTTTCTTAATTGAATAGTAGAAATAGTTGGAGCATAAGTAGAAGGTCTTCCAATTTCATTTTCTTCCATTTCTTTAATTAAAGAAGCTTCTGTATATCTTCCTGGTGGCTGAGTGAAATGTTGTTCAGATTTTACTTCTATAAAATTAAGATTATCTTTGATTTCAAGGGATGGAACTTCTTTTTCTTCAAATTTTGTTGGATAAACCTTTAAAAATCCATCAAACTTTAATATTGAACCATTGACTTGTAAAACATGTCCCCTGTCGGTTTTAATTTTTATCTTTGTTGAATCAAAAAGTGCTTCTTTCATTTGAGAAGAAATAAATCTACCCCAAATGATTCTGTAGACTTTTTTATACTTATCTTCGAAGGGAATAGATTCAGGTGTTTTTTCTGCAAGAGTTGGTCTGATTGCTTCATGAGCTTCTTGAGCTCTTCCTTTCGTTTTAAATTTTCTGAATTCGTAATAATTATTACCAAAATTTTGATTAATAAATTGTTCTGCCATTGCTGTAGATTCCGAAGAAAGATTTAACGAATCTGTTCTGTGATAAGTTATCAAACCTTTTTCATAAAGCTCTTGTGCAATTCTCATTGTCATTTTTGAAGAGTACCCAAATTTTTTAGAAGATTCTTGTTGCAAAGAAGAAGTTGTTAGTGGTGGCAAAGGAGATCTTTTTATTTCTTTTTTTTCTATAGAAGAAACTTCATATAAGGCTGACTTTAATTCTTTTTCTATATCTTTTGCACTTTTTTCATCCTTGATTTCCATCTTACCAATCTTTTTATTGTTTTTTTCAGATAAAATAGCGATAAATTGTTTTTCATCTTTTTCTAGTAAAACAGAAATACTCCAGTATTCCTCCGGCTTAAAATCTTTTATTTTATTTTCTCTGTCAACGATTAACCTTAATGCAACTGATTGAACTCTTCCTGCAGATAATCCACGCATAATTTTTTTCCAAAGAAAAGGAGATAATTTATATCCAACTATTCTGTCTAATATTCTTCTTGCTTGTTGAGCATTAACTAGATCAATATTTAGCTCTTCAGGATTATTCAGTGCTTCTTCAATCGCTGGTTTTGTTATTTCATGGAAAGAAATTCTTTTATAATTTTTCAATTTAAGAGCTTCAACTAAATGCCAGGCTATAGCTTCTCCTTCACGATCAGGGTCAGTTGCTATATACACAAGTTCATTTTTTTCAGCCTCTTTTTTCAATATGTTAAAATTTTTCCTGGCTTTAGTTGGAATGACATATTTTACTTCAAAGTCATTATCAATATCTACGCCCATCGTACTTTTTGGTAAATCGCGTATGTGCCCATAAGAAGATAAAACACTTTTATCAGTGCCCAAAAATTTTTTGATAGTTTTTGCCTTAGTTGGACTTTCAACGATTATAAGCGATTTCATAATTTCTTCTTATCATTTTTAAAAATTAAAGGCAAATTAGAGGCATCAAGGGCTCCTTTTGAAATTAAAAAATCAGTTCCCTCTGAGCCAGGGATTGCATATATTATTTTTCTTTGTTTTTTTGCAGAATTTACTGCATGCATTGTTCCAGATTTAATCTTAGCTTCAGCTACTAAAATAGCAGAAGATAATCCAGTTATGATTCTATTCCTTAAAATAAAAGATTTTTTACTTGGGCTTATTGTTCCCTTATATTCAGAAACAAGCATCCCTCCTTTTTCTAAAATTAGACTACCTAAAGAAATATTTTCTCTAGGATAAATAATATCGATTCCACAAGGTAAAACGGCGATAGTCCTTCTTTCTAATTTTATCGCTGTTTCATGAGCAATAGAATCAACTCCTCTTGCTAAGCCAGAAACAATAACAACATTAGCAGGAATTGATTTCATTATGTTTAATATTTTATTTTCTGCTTGGGCAGAACAATCTCTTGATCCCACTATAGCTAAAGCAGGGTTATTCCAAATTATTTCTCCCTTGTAATAAAGAACAGTTTTTTCTAAATCATGTGGATATAGGTTGCTACTAGAATTAATTACTCTTTGCATAATTTATTAATAATTTTTATAGCATCTTCTATTTTTTCTGAAACAATTAAAAAATCTTCTTTATCAAAATCTTTTAAAACTTCATTTTCAAGACTTTCTGCTAGTTTTTCTGAATTAATTCCCATTCTTATCCTTTTAAAGTTTTTTGTCCCAAGATTTTCAATAATTGATTTGATTCCATTGTGTCCTGCAGACTCCCTGTCTTGGTCTTCTTTTATTTCTCCTAGTTTAATATCTACATCGTCATGAACAATCACGATTTCTTCCGGAAGAATTTTATAGTAATTAGAAATTGCTTTGACGGCTTTTCCTGAATTATTCATGTAGGTTTGCGGTTTAGCAATAATTATATTGTTTTTAATTGATAATAATGAGAAAAAATTTAACTTAAATTCAGGAAAATTATTCCTTTTGGCAAATTCATCAATTACCATAAAACCGTAGTTATGTTTTGTTTTTTGGTACTCCTTCCCATAGTTTCCTAAGCCTACAATTAGTTTCATATGTTTTTATTATACTAATTTTTATGTCCTTGTCTAATTATGCGATTTCTTGTAT
>CAZDVN010000002.1:0-18347 GCA_964508955.1 uncultured Candidatus Saccharibacteria bacterium | reverse complement strand
TAAACTCTGTTTACAAAGATATGAATGAATGGCAAATAAATGCAATTAAAAGAGTTTGTCGATTTTTTAATGGATTCATTGAAGATATTGATAATTGCTTTAATAATAGTTATTCCCATAAGGACTTTTTTATTTCAACCTTTTATAGTAAAAGGAGTTTCTATGGAGCCAAACTATCGTTCTGGAGATTATCTTATAATAGATGAATTCTCTTATAGGTTAAGAGAGCCTCAAAGAAGTGAAGTTATTGTTTTTGAATACCCGTTGAATCCTTCTAGTAAGTACATAAAAAGAATTATTGGATTACCAGGAGAAACTATTGAAATTAAAAATGGAGAAGTTTATGTAACTAAAAATAATGAACTTACAAAAATAGAAGAAAGTATTTATCTTTCAATGGAAGATATTAAAAATTGGAGCATAAATAATAATTTTAATTCATTAGAATTAAAAGAAAACGAGTATTTTGTGATGGGAGATAACAGAAATTATTCTTCTGATTCAAGAAGATGGGGAGTTCTGCCTAAAGAAAATATAATAGGCAGAATGCTTATAAGGTTTTCTCCTTTTGAGATTTTAACAAATACAATTAATTCAGTAGATTCATCATATTAAAAATATGCCAAAACCAAAATTTCAAACCCCAACAGGTATGCACGATATATTGCCTCATAATCAAATCTATTATGAGAAAATTTACGATGCAGTAAAAAAAGTTTCAAGTTTTTATGATTTTGAAAAAATAGACACGCCTATTTTAGAAGATTTTGATCTTTTTGTTAGAAGTATTGGTGAAAATACAGATATTGTTGAAAAAGAAATGTTTACGTTAAGAACAAAAGGAAAAGATTTTTTAGCTTTAAGACCAGAAGGAACAGCTCCAATAATGAGATCATATATTGAAAATGGTTTTATTTCTCTTCCTCAGCCAGTAAGACTTTGGTATTTTGGTCCTTTTTTTAGATATGAAAAACCTCAAGCAGGAAGATTTAGACAGTTCCATCAGTTTGGAATAGAAATATTGGGAGAGCAAGATGCAATTGTTGATGCTCAATCTATTTTAATAACGTACAGCATTCTCCAAGAGATTGGAATTAAAAATATAATTGTCAAAATTAATTCAATTGGAGATGATAAATGTCGTCCTATATACAGAAAAGAACTTATTAAGTATCTAAGGGACAAAAGAGCTTCTTTGTGTTCAGATTGCCAAAAAAGAATAAAAACAAATCCATTAAGAGTTTTAGATTGTAAAAACGATAAATGTCAACAAATTTTACTAGGAGCTCCTCAAAGCGTTGATTATCTTTGTGATGAATGTAAAAAACATTTGAAAGATGTTTTAGAGTACTTGGATGAATTGAAAATACCGTATTGCTTGGAAAGTAAATTAGTTAGAGGCCTTGATTATTATACTAGAACTGTTTTTGAGATAGAGTCTTCAAGAGAAGAAAGTCTTGGTTTGGCCTTGGCAGGAGGAGGAAGATATGATAATCTAGCAAAAGCTTTAGGAGGAGAAGAAGTTTCTGCTTGTGGAGCGGCAGCAGGAATAGAAAGAATAATTAAAGAAATGAAAGAGTCTAAAGTAAAGATGCCGTTAAATCAAGTTCCAGAAGTTTTTTTTGCCCAAATTGGTCCATTGGCAAAAAAGAAAAGCTTGCCAACTTTAGAAGAGTTAAGAAAGGCAGGAATTAAAGTTGGAGAAAGTTTTGGGAGGGATGGCCTTAAGTCACAACTAGGAAAAGCAAATAGATTGGGGGCTAAAGCCGTTCTTATTCTAGGGCAGAGAGAAGCTTTAAATGATAAAATATTAATTAGAAATATGCAAACAAGTAAACAGGTCGAAGTTAATCAAAAAGACATAGTAAAAGAATTGAAAAAAATATTAAAAGGAAAATAGTATGAAGATCCAGAAACAAATTAGAGAGACTTCTCAATCTTTAGTCTATCGTTTTACCAAGGCTGTTCAAAGAAGTGGAATTTTGTTGGAGGCAAGAAAAAGAAGATTTGCTCCAAAACCAAAAAGCAAAAACATGGAAAAAAGAGGAACCTTGATTAAGATAGAGAAAAGAAAGGAATTTGAAAAAGCTAAAAAATTAGGCAAAAAAATATAATATGTTAATAGAAGAAATAAAAAAAGATTTAATTTCTTCTTTAAAAGATAAAAAAGAGATAGCCATTTCTACATTAAGAATGGTTATTTCTTCTGTCTTTAATAAAGAAATGGAAAAGAGGGTCTTTGTTTTAGAGTCAGAGCCAAATCTTTTAGAAGAAGAGTTAAAAGAAAAAATAAGACTAACTGATGAAGAAGTTCAAGGTGTAATTTTTTCAGAAATAAAAAAAAGAAGAGATAGTGTGCTTGAATTTGAGAAAGGAGGAAGAGAAGATTTAGTTTTAAGGGAAAAGGAAGAAATAAATGTTTTAATGAAGTACATGCCTAAGGAATTAACCGAGGATGAAATTAAAAAGATAGTAAAGGAGGCGATTCAAAAAATTGAAAATAAAGATATTGGTAGCTTAATGAAAGAAATATCACCTCAAACAAAAGGAAAAGCAGACGGAAAGTTAGTATCAAAAATTGTTAAAGAAGAATTGTCAAAATAATAAAAAACAGGTCTCAATCGGCTTGTTTTTTGTGTTGCTTGCAATGTGTGTTTTTATTTAGTAAAATATATCAAAGCATGATAGAAATAAATAATCTTTCTGGCTATTATAAAAAAATAAATAGTTCATTTATTAAGAAAACTATTGAAAAAGTATTAAAGGCTGAAGGATTTTCTAGTAAAAATATTGAAATATCAGTTGGTATTGTTAATTCAGAAGAAATAAAAAAAATTAATAAAGCTTATAGAAAAAAAAATAAGCCAACAGATGTCCTTTCCTTTGGAACAATAGGAGAAGATCTTTTAGAGATTATTATTTGCCCAGAAGAAGTTCAAAAGAATGGCAAAAATTTTGACGAAGAGTTTAAAAAAGTTATAATTCATGGAACGCTTCACTTATTAGGATACAATCATGAAAAAGAAGAAAAGGAAGCATTAAAAATGTTTGCAAAGCAAGAAAATTATCTTCAAGATTAATATAAATGATAATAATATGTCTAGAGAAAAAGTAATAACAGGAATTGATATCGGAACTCAAACAATTAAGATTTTAGGAGTCAAAAAAACTGACAATGCAAAAGAAGTTTTGTTCCTTGAAAAGGTAGATTCTTTTGGAGTTCAAAAAGGGAGAGTTAAAAACCCAGAAGAAATTTCAAGAATAATTAATGAATTAGCTGAAAACATAGAAAGAAAACATAATTGCTCAATTGAAAATATTTTTGTTAACATTAATGGAACAAAATTACAATTAATTCCTAGCCATGCCTCTATCTCAGTTGGAAGAGCTGATCAAAAAGTTTCTGAAGAAGACGTCCTAAGAGCAAAAGGAGAAGTTAAGATGATTAATCTTCAATCAAATAATAAAAAAATCATTAATGTTTTTCCTAAAGAATGGATTATCGATGGAGAGAAAGAGACAACAGATCCTGTTGGATTACAAGGATTTAAACTTGAGCTTGATGCAATGCTTTTATCTTCTTTTAGTTCTGATACGGAAAATATAATCGAAGCATTAGAAGGTTTTGAAGTTGAAGAAGAGAACATAATTCCTGGTCCTGTTGCTGACGCAGAATCAATTTTAACTCCTCAGCAGAAAGAGTTAGGAGTTGTTTTAATTAATATCGGAGCTGGAACATCGAGCATTATTATATATGAAGAAGGGAAGCTTTTAAATATGGTAATTTTTCCCATTGGAGGAAACAATATTACAAATGATATTGCGATTGGTTTTAAAACAGAAATAGATGTTGCTGAAAATATTAAGAAAAAACACGGAACTTGTTTAAAAAAAATAGGGAGTAAGAAAATTAGTTTCGAACTTGATTCTTCTGAAGAAGACGACGAAGAAGAAAGTAAAAAGAAAAAAGAAAAAAACATTCTGGTTTTTTCAGAAAAAGACTTAATAAAAATAATTGAAGCAAGGGTCTGTGAAATTTTTGAACTTGCAAATAAGGAAATTAAAAAAGTTTCTAAAGAGGGGTCTCTTCCCGGGGGAGTGGTCCTTACTGGTGGAAGCTCTAGCTTGTCAGGCATAGTTGATTTAGCAGTTAAAGAATTTAAACTTCCTTGTAGGATAGGATATTGTAAGGACATTAAAGGAATTGAAAAGGATCCTTCCTTAACAACTGTTTGTGGCCTTGCTTTAGCAAGCATGAAAACAGAATCTTCTTATCCTAGAGGAAATAGAATTATAATAAAAATTAAGAATTTTTTTAGTAATTTTATTCCCTAATAATATGATTACAACAAAAATAAAAGTTGTTGGAATTGGAGGGGCTGGTTGCAATACAATTGATAGGCTTTTTAAAGTTAGACTAAAAGGAGTTGAACTTGTAAGTGCTAACACTGATATTCAAGACTTAAATAAAAAAGAAGCACATCTAAAATTGAGAATAGGAAAAAAAACAACAATGGGTCTTGGGTCTGGGATGAACCCTGAGATTGGAAAACTTTCCGCTAAAGAAAGTTATAAAGAAATAGAAAATTCTTTAAAAGAAGGTGATATTGTTTTTTTAACAGCAGGATTAGGAGGAGGGACTGGTTCAGGAGCGGCTCCTATTATTTCTGAAATTACTAAAAAAAACGGAATACTAACAGTTGGTATTTTTACTCTTCCATTTTCTTTCGAAGGAAAAAAAAGAAAAAAAATAGCATTGAATAGCTTAGAAGAGCTTAGAAAGAAAGTTGATACTTTAGTTGTAATACCAAATGATAAATTAAAAGAACTTATTTCTCCAAAAGCTTCAGTAGAAACCGCTTTTTTAAAGTGTGATGATTTTTTAAAGGAGGCAGTAGAGAGTATTAGCAATGTGATTATGGGTACGGGAATATTGAATTTAGATTTTTCAGACATAAGAGAAATTTTAAAAAATGGTGGCTCGGCCTTTTTTGGAACAGGCAAAGGAGAGGGTAAAGAAAGAGCAATTCGTGCAGTAGAAAAAGCTATTCATTCTCCGGCTACTAAGTTTGCACTAGATAAAGCAAATGGAATCCTTTTTAATGTTGCTTCAGGAAGTCAAGTTTCTCTTTTTGAAGTTAAAAAAATAGCAGAAATTATAAAAAAGAAATCTTCTCCTACGGCGAAGATAATTTTTGGAGCATCCTTTGATGAGAATCTTTTAAAAGATGAAATCAGAGTAACAATTATTGCAACTAATTCAGAAAAATCTTAATAAATAATAAAACTTAAATTAAATTTGTCAAAATTGACAGTATTTTTTTGGGAAGGTAAAATACGAACATGACAACAATAAACCACATCACTAAAGTTCAAAAAAGAAATGGGGATATTACAGAGTTTGTTCCGGAAAAGATATCCAACGCTGTTTTTAAAGCAATTACAGCAACAAAGCAAGGCAATGGGAAAAAAACAGAGGAAATAGCTCAGTCAGTTATAAAAATATTGAACAGAAGGTTCAAAAAAGATGAAGTTCCTACTGTTGAACAGATCCAAGACATTGTAGAAGAGGTTTTGATTTTAGAGGGAGAGGCAATTGCTGCTAAAGCGTTTATTATATACAGAGAAAAGAGAAGAGTGATTAGAGAATCTCAATTAATTGCTGAAGAAGCTGTTGACAGGGTAGATGATTATCTAGATAAGCTAGATTGGGAGGTGCAAGAAAACTCAAACATGACTTTTTCTTTGCAAGGATTAAATCATTATGGAGTGTCATACATTGTTAAAAAGTACTGGCTTAATAAGGTTTATCCTTCCGAAGTAAGAGAAGCAAACGAATCTGGAGATCTTCATTTACATAATTTGGATACACTTTCTTGTTATTGCGTTGGTTGGGACCTATATGATTTATTATTAAAAGGTTTTGGAGGAGTTAATGGAAAAATAGAATCTTTTCCACCAAAACATTTTCGTTCAGCTTTAGGTCAAGTTGTTAATTTTATGTATACCCTTCAAGGAGAGGCAGCGGGAGCAGTTTCCTTTTCTAATTTTGATACACTTCTTGCTCCTTTTATTCGTTATGATAATTTAAGTTATTCTCAGGTAGAGCAAGCAATTCAAGAATTTTTATATAATATGGCTGTTCCAACGAGAGTTGGATTTCAGTGTCCATTTACAAACGTTACCTTGGATTTAAAACCATCTCCTTCTTTTGCAAATCAGCCAGTTATCATTGGTGGTATGCCTCAAAAAGAAAATTATTCTGAGTTTGAAGAAGAAATGAAAATGCTGGACAAAGCTTTCTATGCTTCAATGATAAAAGGAGATAAAAGTGGAAGACCTTTTTCTTTTCCTATTCCAACAATTAACATTACGCCAGATTTTCCTTGGGATGACCCTGCGCTAGATCCTATGTTTGAAGCTTCTGCTAAATATGGAATTAATTATTTTGCTAATTATGTTAATTCTGATATGAAGCCAGAAGATGCTCGTTCAATGTGTTGTCGCTTGAGACTTGATATGACACAATTATCTAATAGAGGCGGAGGAGGTCTTTTTGGTTCAGGATCTTTAACTGGAAGCATAGGAGTTGTCACAATTAATTTGCCCAGAATTGGATATTTATCAAAAACCAAAAAAGAATTTTTTGAAAGATTGGGAGGAGTGATGGATATTGCCAAAGAAAGTTTAGAAATCAAAAGAAAAACTATTGAAGAATTTACTATGAAAGGTCTTTATCCTTATTCCAAACATTATTTATCGGGAGTTAAAAAGGCAAAAGGACAATATTATTCAAACCATTTTTCTACCATTGGAATTTGTGGAATGAACGAAGCATTAATGAATTTTATGGAAGAAGATATTGGTTCTAAAAAGGGCAGAACTTTTACCTTAGAGGTAATGGATTTTATGAGAGACAGATTAGTTCAATATCAAAAAGAGACTAACAGTATGTATAATCTTGAAGCTACTCCAGCCGAATCAACTTCTTATAGGTTGGCCCAGAAAGACAGAAAATTTTATCCAGACATCATTACATCGGGAACGAAGAAAACCCCTTATTATACAAATTCTACTCAATTGCCAGTAAACTATACAGATGATATTTTTGAAGAAATAAAATTACAAGATGAAATTCAATGTAAGTATACGGGTGGAACAGTAGAGCACATTTTTGTTGGAGAAGAGTTGTCAGATATTCAAACGGTGAAATCTTTAGTTAGAAAAATATTTGAGAAAAACAAGTTACCATATATTACGATTACTCCAACCTTTTCAATTTGTCCTATTCATGGCTATATTGCTGGAAAACATTTTACTTGTCCTAAGTGTGCCATTGAACAACCTTGTGAAGTTTATTCTAGAATCGTTGGTTATTTAAGACCTGTTTCTCAATGGAACGAAGGAAAACAACAAGAGTTTAAAGACAGAAAAGAGTTTAAATGTACGAATTAATCGTACATTTTTAATCGTTATGAAAATAGGAGGATTACAAAAAGTTACCTTAATAGATTATCCAGGAAAAATAGCTTGTACAGTTTTCTTGTCAGGATGTAATTTTAGGTGTCCGTTTTGTTATTCAAGAGAGCTTGTTTTACCTGAAGAAATAAAAAATCATCCTGAAATTGAATCAGAAGATTTTTTTAATTTTCTTGAAGAAAAAAAAGGATTACTTGAAGGATGTGTTATCTGTGGAGGAGAGCCTACTGTCAACGGAGAAGAGCTGATAGATTTTTGCAAAAAGATAAAAGACATGGGGTTTTTTGTAAAAATAGATACAAACGGGAGTAATCCCGAGATGTTAGAAACTCTTATTTCTAAAAAGTTAATTGATTACGTTGCCATGGACATTAAGGCTCCGTTAGTTGAAGAAAAATATAAAAAAGCAACGGGATTAGAAAACATAGATATTGATAAAATTAAAAAATCTATTGACCTTATAAGAACATCGGGCATTGATTATGAATTTAGAACTACTATCTCTCCACAACTTCATTCTATAGAAGATATCCTTCAGCTTGCAAAATATATTTCGGGATCTAAGAGATATTTTTTACAACAAATGATTAACGAAAAAGAAACTATTTCCAAGGGAATTAACCCTTATAGAGAAGAAGAGTTAGAAAATGCTATAAAAGAAATTAAAGAACTTTTCCAAATTTTTAGACTAAGATAATGTTACCGCTGTACGATAAAAATAGAATTAAAAAAGGTGTTCCTTTCGGAACAATTTTTTTAATTTTAGCAAATACTTTTATTTTTCTTTTAGCTTGCAAATATTCAAGTTTTGCTTTTTCTTTTTTTTCTTTTTCTTTTGAAAATTTATGGAATGGAATGTTTTTTACAATTTTTACTTCCATGTTTCTTCACGCAAACGTTTGGCATCTTTTGGGAAACATGTGGTTTCTTTGGGTTTTTGGAAGCAACTTAGAATTAAAGTTAGGAACAAGACGGTTTATCATATATTATCTTGTTTGTGGAATTGCAGGAGCTATTTTCTTTGGTCTTTCGTCTACAGGCTTAGTTCTAGGCGCTTCAGGAGCTATCTCCGGCCTATTGGGTGGATATCTTGTATTATTCCCTAAAAATAAGATAAAGGCTCTCTTTCCGCCATTTTTTATGCCGGCTGTTATCTATATTTTTATATGGTTTCTATTTCAGCTTTTCTCTATAGGAATAAATACTGGTCCTATTGCTTACTGGAGTCATATTGGTGGATTTGTTGCAGGTATTTTTTTAATAAAAAAAGTTAGGAAGCTATGAGTAATTCTGAAAAATTAATATATTTTTCTTTAAGTTTTATAGGAGGCATTTGCATTGCTTCCTATTTTTTTTCTTTTTCAATTATTGTTTTTCTTATTGGAATTTTTCTTCTTTTATTTAAAGGTAAAGAAAAAATTATTATTGTCGGGATTTGTTGTATCTTTTTTTCCCTAGGAATGTTCCATTTTGAAAATGAATTTAAAAAAAATAATGAAAACTTTTTAATTAATTTTGACAAAAAAGAAGTTATCCTTACGGGAGTTATTTCAGGTGAAGTTAAAAAAGGAAATGATAAGACTCAAATGATTGTTGATGTTTTTGACAAAGGAAAAGCAGTAGGCAAAGCCTTAGTTTTTACAGATAAGCATTCTTTTTATAAATATAGAGATAAAATTAAAATTGAAGGAAAAATTTTAGTTCCTCAAAACTTAGACGGGTTTGATTATCGAGGATATTTATCTAAGTCAGGAGTGGTGGTAACAATTTCTTATCCCAAGATAGATATTGTTGAAAGAAAGTATTATTCAAATTTTTTTCAAAAGTTCCAGTATTTTGTTTATGAATTTAAAGATAGTAGGTCAGAAAAAATTAAAGACTTAATGCCTCCGAAACTAAGCCCTATCTTAGAGGCGATGATTTTGGGCAATGATTCTAAGATGAGTAAAGAAGTGAAAGAGAATTTAAGTAAAAGTGGTCTTAGCCATGCGATTGCTATTTCTGGATCTCATATTGTTCTTTTTTCAGCTATGATTTTTTGGGTATTATTGTTTTTAGGATTTTGGAGAAAGCACGCAATTATTTTTTCTATGATGTTTACTCTATTCTATGTTTTTTTTGTTGGGATGATGGCTTCAGCTTTTCGAGCAGGAATAATGATGACAATGTTATTTATAGCGGAACTTTTTGATCGTAAGGCTTTCAACTTAAGGACGCTTATTTTAGCTGCTTTTATTATGCTTATTTTTAATCCATTATTATTAAAATATGATTTAGGTTTTCAGCTTTCATTCCTTGCAGTTCTAGGAATAATATTAATGGCTCCAATTTTTAATCAATGGTTAAGCTTTATAAAATGGAATTATTTGAGAGAGATTATAGCCGTTACTCTTACAGCTCAAATCTTTACTTTGCCTATTCTAATTTCTTCTTTTGGTTATTTTTCTATAATCTCTATTGTTACCAATATTCTTATTGCTCCAATAATTGCACCATTAATGGGGCTAGGAATATTAATTCCTTTCTTGCCTCACTTCTTATCTTTTCTGCTTTCTATTCCATGTACATTACTCTTGTCTTATTTAATGTGGGTTGTAGATTTTTCTGCTCAAATACCTTTTGCCGTTTTAAATATAAAGATACCGATTATTTTTCTTTTGTTTTTGTACGCTCCTTTATTTTTAATCTCTCATAAGATGAAGAAAAAAGACTTGGATTTTTTAGGACAATAAGATATAATTTTATTATGAATAAAAAAGTATGGATAGTTTCAATAGATATGGGCTATGGTCATCAAAGAACAGCTTATCCTTTGAAGTTTTTAGCTCAAAACGGAGAAATTATTTCTGCCAACAATTATAAAGAAATTCCTGAGAAAGACAGAAAAATATGGAAAAGTTCCCGAGCATTTTATGAGGCTGTTTCAAGGTTTAAAAAATTTCCCTTATTGGGAGAAATTGCTTTTTATTTGTTTGATTTAACGCAAAAAATTAATAGTTTTTACACAAAGAAGAATTTGTCTTCTTCTGCTTTTACTCAAAGAAGAACAGAGTCTTTATTCAAGAGAGGATGGGGTAAACATTTTGTAGAAAAATTAGATAGTGATATTCCTTTTGTTTCTTCTTTTTATAACACAGCTTTCATGGCTGAATATTTTAATTATAAAGGAGATATTTATTGTATTGTTTGTGATACGGACATATCAAGAAGCTGGGCACCTCTTTCTCCTAAAAAATCAAGAATAAAATATTTTACTCCTAATAATAGAACAACAAAAAGATTAAAAGCATACGGAGTTAAAGAAGAAAATATAATTTTGACAGGATATCCTTTACCATTGGAAAACATAGAAGAAGAAACATTAAAAGAAGACATGAAAAATAGGATTATCAACTTAGATCCTTGTTCAAAATATAGAGAAAAATATGATTTTGTAATTCGTGAAAAATTAGGAAAACTTCCCTTAAAATCAAATCATCCCTTAACGATAATGTTTGCTGTTGGTGGAGCAGGAGCTCAAAAAGAAATTGGAATAAAGTTGGTAAGAAAATTTAAAAAAGAATTGAGCGAGAAGAAAGTTAAAATAATTTTAGTGGCTGGTATCAAGAAAAAAATAAAAGATTATTTTGAAAAAGAAATTGTTAATGGAGGACTAGGGAATTTTTTGAACCACGAAGTAGAAGTTTTATATGATAATAATTTTTCCGATTATTATGATAAATTTAATTTAGCACTTAGAAAAACAGATATTCTTTGGACTAAGCCAAGTGAACTTTCTTTTTATGCTGCCCTTGGTTTACCAATAATAATTGCTCAGCCCATAGGTTCGCAAGAAGATTTTAATAGAAGATGGCTTCTGAAATCAGGATTTGGAATGGACGAAAGAGATATAGGTCATGCTAGGGAATGGATGTATGATTTACTTGATGCCGGATATTTAGCAGAAATGGCGATGGAAGCTTTTATCGAGGGAAACAGAGATGGAACAATAAAAATTAAAGAACATTTTGAAAAATGACTTGGTGGATTTTAGCAATAGTGGCTTCTTATTTTTGTTTTGCCTTAGCTGCATTAGGAGATAAAATAGTCTTATCAAAATCATCCGAACCTAAATATTATACTTTTTTTGTAGGACTTTTTAGTGGTCTAGCTGTTCTTATTATTCCCTTTGTTGAATTTAGTATTCCTCAAGGAATAGTTTGGCTCTGGATTATACTAGGAGCACTTTTTTATATCGCAGGCCTTTATTATTTTTTCGATGCAATAAAGAAATTTGATTTATCTAAAATAGTTCCTACTGTAGGAGCTTTTCAACCAATATTTATAGCCCTAATCTCTCTTTTGTTTTGGAAAAATCAAGGGATGAGTGGATTTGAAATAACAGCTTTCATTATTCTTTTATTGGGAGGTATTTTAATTTCAGTAGAAAAAAATTATACAATTACAAAGGCAAGCTTAAAAGTTTCTTTTCTTGCTGCGCTTTTCTTTTCATTAGATATTATTTTTTCAAAACTTGTTTTTCAAGAGCTTTCTTTCTGGGAGGGTTTTATATGGATTAAAATTTTTAGCTTTATCTTTATCTTAATTTTTCTTTTTGAAAAATCATTTAGAAAAAATATCTTTAAGGTTGAAAAACAAATAAACAAAAAGATAAGTTTTGTTTTTTTATCAGCTCAAATTTTTGGAGGGCTTGCTACTGTTTTGCAAAGCTTAGCAGTAAATTTAGTTCCAATTGCTGATTTAGCAATAATGAATGCGATGAAAGGAGTTCAGTATGTTTTTCTTTTTGTTATGGTTTTATTAATATCATCGTTTTTTCCTAAAATTGTAAAAGAAGATCTTTCTCAAAAAATAATTGTTCAGAGGATTATAGCTATTGCCTTAATAACGATAGGTTTCGTAATTTTTGTGATTTGATTTTTCCTTAATTTTTAGTATAATATTACTAATGTTCTCCTTTATAAAGTATATTTTATGGTTTTTAGTTTTGATAATTACATTTTTAATTATCTATTTTTTCATTGGTTTTAGTAGTGCCGATAAAGAAGTAAAATGGGGAATTAATTTTTCTAAAAAACAGGCACAATTTTTAGAAATTGACTCAAAAGAAGCATATCTTGCTCTTATAGAAGATATTGGATTTAAGGATGTTAAAATATCAGTTCATTGGGATTTAATAGAGAAAGAAAAAGAAGTTTATGACTTTGAAGAACTTGATTGGCAAATTAAAATAGCAGAAGAAAATAATGTAAATATTATTTTAGCAATAGGGATGAAAACACCTCGCTGGCCAGAATGTCATTTACCTTTTTGGATAAGGAATATGGAAAAAGTAGAGCAACAAAAAGAAATCTTAAAAATGCTTAAAACTTTTGTTGAAAGATATAAAGATTCTCCCTCTGTCGTTGCTTGGCAAGTTGAAAACGAGGCATTTTTAGATTTTGGAGCTTGTCCTTGGCAAGATGAAAAATTTTTA
Source organism: uncultured Candidatus Saccharibacteria bacterium (assembly GCA_964508955.1). Taxonomy (GTDB): domain Bacteria; phylum Patescibacteriota; class Minisyncoccia; order Minisyncoccales; family Minisyncoccaceae; genus UBA2558. The sequence goes on along the minus strand of CAZDVN010000002.1, from coordinate 5,392 downwards.
AAAAAAGAAATATCTTTCGTTAGGTCAATTGATAATAGCCGTCCTATTATTACTACCGATAGCGGAGAGCTTTCTCTTTGGGTAAAATCATCTCAAGCCGGGGCTGACATAATAGGAGTGACTACTTATAGAAAAGTTTGGCAAAATTATTTTAAAAGCTATGTTTCTTATCCTTTGCCTCCTATTTTTTATGAAAGAAGAATGAAATTAGTTAATAAATTTTTTGACAAAGAAGTTATTGGAACAGAACTGCAAGCTGAGCCATGGTGTGCTAATTCCATGATGGATTCTTCATTAAAAGAAATGAAAGAAACAATGAGCTTAGAACAATTTAAGAAAAATGTTGAATTTGCAAAAAAAACAGGAATAAAAACATTTTATTTTTGGGGAGGAGAATGGTGGTATCAAATGAAAACTGTTCATGGAGATTCTCAAATATGGGATGAAGTTAAAAAAATAATAAATTAAATATATGTTAAGTATTGTTATTCCAACTTTAAATGAAGAAGTAAATATTAAAAGAATTTTATCTATCATCAATAAAACTTCTTTTAATGATTATGAGATTATTATTGCAGACGCTGGGTCAACTGATAATACCTTGAAAATAGCTAAACAATTTAAATGTATTATTACCAAAGGAGGTCTTCCTGCTAGAGGAAGAAATGCAGGAGCAAAAATAGCAAAAGGTGAAATTATTTTATTTATGGATGCTGATTTGGATATTAAAGTTAAAGATTTTATTTCTGAGTCTATTAAAATTTTTAATGAAAAGAAACTAGACGTTGCCTCTTTTCCTCTCTATACTCAAAAGAATAATATTTATATGAATTCTATAACTTTGGATATTTTTTATGATATTCCTCAAAAATTATTAAAAAATTTCTTCGCTATGGGAGCAATGGGAATAATGGTTAAAAAAGAATTATTTGAAAAAGTCGGAGGCTTTGATGAAACCATTAGCTTAGCTGAAGACCATTATTTTGTTCAGCAAGCTGATAAAATTGGTAAATTTGGGATAATATCTTCAGTTAAAATGTATATGCCTTTAAGAAGATTTGAAGAAGATGGTTATTTTAGGACAGCTTTTAAATATTTAATTTGTGGGATTAACCTTGCTCTTGGAAAACCAGCAAGAAATGTTAAATATGAGTTTAATCATTATAATAAGAAATAATTTCTATGCCAGAATTTGAATTACCTGATTTTAATATCAAGGAAAAAAAAGTATTACCTCAAAAAAAACAATCCATTAAGGGATTATTACTAATGGTAGTTTTTTTAGGGGGTCTTTTAGGTGGAGCATTCTCTGGCTATATTTTTTATCTTAAATTAAAACAAGAAATCATTGACGCTGGAGTTCCAATTTTTCATTCAGAAAAAATAATAGAAATTGAAAAAGAATATATTCCTCAAACTACTCAAGAACAAAAAGTTATAGATGTTGTTAAAGAAAATTCTCCTTCTGTCGTTAGTATTGTTTTATACAAAGAAGTCCCAGTTTATGAAGAAGAGTCTATTTCTCCTTCAGATAGGTTTTTCTTTTATATTCCTGAGCTCAAACAAAAAGGAACTGAGAAGCAGCAAGTTGGGGCAGGAACAGGCTTTATAGTTTCTGAAGATGGTTTTATTGTAACAAATAAACACGTTGTCATAGATGATTCTAGTGAATATGTTGTAGTTATGACAGATGGAAGGGAATACGATGCAAAAGTTTTAGCTAGAGATCCTGTCCAAGATTTGGCGATTATAAAAATAGAAGGAGAGGGTGAAAAGTTTAAACCTTTATTTTTGGGAACGGTTGACGATGTTCAAATAGGGCAGACTGTAATTGCTATTGGTAATGCTTTAGGTCAATTTCAAAACACTGTTTCTGTGGGAGTTATTTCTGGACTAGGGAGAACTATCGTTGCTTCAGACTCTAGTAGTTCATTAACAGAAACACTAGAAGATATTATTCAAACTGATACAGCCATAAACAAGGGAAACTCAGGAGGCCCTCTTATTAATTTAAAAGGAGAAGTTATTGGGATTAACACTGCTGTTTCTATGTCTGGACAAAATATTGGTTTTGCTCTTTCAATTGATAAAGTCAAAAGAAGCATAGAGCAAGTTATTAAAACAGGAAAAATATCCTATCCATATATGGGGGTAAGATATGTTGTTTTGGATAAAGAAAAAAGCAAAAAAGAGAATATTTCAGTAGACGATGGAGCATTGGTAATTAAAGGAGAGAATGAACCAGCGGTTGTTGTTGGTTCTCCTGCAGAAAAAGCTGGATTGAAAGAAGGTGATATTATATTAGAAATAGACGGAGAAAAAGTAACGGAAAAGAATTCTCTTTCTAAAATTATATCAAAATATAATCCAGAAGAATCAGTTAACTTAAAAATATTAAGAAAAGAAGAAGAAATATACTTAAATATTACTTTAGGAGAATGGGAGAAACAATAATAAATTAAAAATGGCTTCAGAAATAGAAGAAATTAAATCTCGTTTGAATATAGTTGATGTTATCAACAGCTATATTAAGCTAGAAAAGGCGGGAATTAACTATAGAGCTCGTTGTCCTTTTCATAGCGAAAAAACACCTTCTTTTTTTGTTTCTCCATCTCGTCAACTTTGGCATTGTTTTGGAGGATGTAACGATGGAGGAGATATGTTCAAGTTTGTTATGAGAATAGAAGGGATAGAATTTCCTGATGCTTTAAAAATTCTTGCTCAAAGAGCAGGAGTAGAGTTAAAGAGTTTTTCTCCAGAACAGAAAAAAATAAAAACCAAAAGACAATCTCTTCTTGATTTGTCAGAAAAGGCTACAAACTTTTTTATTTCTCAAATAGAAAAAAGTAAAACCGGGAAAGAGGCTAAAGAGTATCTTTTAAAAAGAGGAATGAAAGAGGAGACAATTAAAGATTGGAGAATAGGTTATGCCCCTGATTCTTGGCAAGGATTAACGGATTATTTAATAGGCCAGGGTTTTCTAAAAGAAGATATTATTGAAGCCGGGCTTGGTGTCCAAACGAAAAAGTTTTTTGATAGATTTCGAGGAAGAATAATGTTTCCTATTTTTGATCTTAACTCTCAAGTCATAGGATTTACAGGAAGAATATTTGGGAATCAAGCAGAAACAGAAGCAAAATATTTAAATTCCCCTAATACTTTATTATACGATAAAAGTCAGGCTCTTTTTGGAATGGACAAGGCCAAGCTAGAAGTGAGGAAAAAAGACTTTTGTGTTTTAGTTGAGGGAAACGTTGATTGTATAATGTCTCATCAATCAGGAGTAAAAAATTGTATTGCTGTTTCAGGAACGGCTTTAACTAATTTTCATCTAGGGATAATTAAAAGATACTCTTCTAATTTAGTTTTAGCTTTTGATATGGATTTAGCAGGAAACAGCGCAACCAAGAAGGGAATAGACATGGCTCTAAAAAATGGTTTCAATGTAAAGGTTTTGTCTATGTTCGCCGAAAAAGATCCAGCAGACATTATTCTAGAAAAAGGAGATGAGAATTGGGTAAAAATTACCAATGAAGCAAAACCAATAAATCAGTTTTATTTCGATTTAGCTTTTAAAAATAAAGACGTTAATTTAATTGAAGATAAAAAGAAAATAGTTGATGAGCTCTTGCCTATTATCAAAAAAATTGATAATACGATAGAACAGAGTTATTGGATAGAAAGTCTTTCGAATAAGCTAATGATAGAAGATAAAGATATTCGTTTAGAAATGAATAAACTAGGAGCGATTGATATTGAGTCTGTTGAAGAAAAAAAGATACTCATTGATAAGAAAACAAGGAAGGAATTGCTTGAAGAGATAGTCCTTTCTATTGCTTTTATTAATTCTCAAATGATTCAGAATTTAAGTAACGAACAATTTGAATTACTCTCAAAAGAAACAAAAGAAATTTTATTAAAATTAAAAGAAAATCCTAAGGAGGAAATAGATTTTTCCAGTTACATTTTGCTAAAGTCAGACCTATTAAAAGAAGAAGATATTGATGTTTCAGAAGAATGGGAAAAATGTTTTTTCGAGATAGAGTCTTTGGTTAAAAAGGAGAAAAGAAAAGAAATAGTTCAAGAAATCAAAAGTCAGGAAAAGAGCTGTTCCTTTGATCAAATGAAAGAATTATTGGAAAAGTTTAGTAAGCTAACAAAAAATAATGAAGAAAACAATAAAAAAGGAAACAAAAGCTCCAAAGAAAGTAGCGAAAAAGGAGATAGTGAAAAAGACACCAAAGAAAGTAGCGAAAAAGGAGATAGTGAAAAAGACACCAAAGAAAGCAACGAAAAAGGAGGCAAAGAAAGTAACAGTTAAAAGAAAGAAGAAAGTTATTTCTGTTATTTCTCCTGAAAGATTAGACGAGCTTATTAAAAAAGGAAAGACGAGAGGATTTATTACTTTTGGAGAGATTTTGAATTTTTTTCCAAATATTGAAGATAACATAATGGAGCTCGATTCAATGTTTGAAAGACTTGAACAATTAAGCATAGAAGTTAAAGAATCTAGAGGCTATTTAGATACAACAGAACCTCCTAAGAAAAAGAAGAGGTCGTCATTAAGGAAGATTGATTCAATCCAATCATACTTAAAGGAGATTGGGAGAATTGATCCAATAACAGCTAAGGACGAAAAAGAATTAGCCAAAAGAATTGAAGCCGGAGATGATGATGCTAGAAGAAAGCTTGCAGAAGCAAATCTAAGATTGGTTGTTTCTATTGCTAAAAAATACATAGGACGTTCTCCTAATTTAACTTTACTTGATTTAATTCAAGAAGGTAACCTTGGACTATTCCGAGCCGTTGAAAAGTTTGATTGGAGAAGAGGATATAAGTTTTCAACTTATGCTACATGGTGGATAAGGCAAACAATAACGAGAGCCTTGGCAGATCAAGCAAGAACAATTAGAATTCCTGTTCATATGATTGAAACCTTAACTAAATATACCCAAGCCAGAAGAAAGCTTTTGCAGGAGCTTGATAGGGAAGCCCTAGATGAAGAGATTGCTGCTGAGATGGGAATTGAAGTTGAAAAGGTTCGTCATTTAGAAAAGATTTCACAAAAAGCAATATCTCTTGAAACTCCAGTAGGAGAAGATGAAAAAGATAGTGTCTTGGGAGAATTCATTAAAGACGAAAAGATTGAATCTCCAGTTTCTCAAGCAGGAAGAACTTTATTGAGGGAACATTTGGAAGATATATTTAAAGACTTAGCCGAAAGAGAAAGAAAGATTATATCCATGAGGTTTGGGCTAGAAGATGGAGTAACTCATACACTAGAAGAAGTAGGGCAAGAGTTTGGTGTTACTCGTGAGAGAATAAGACAGATTGAGGCTAAGGCAATTGAAAAGATTAGAGGACATAAAGATTTAAAGAAACTAGAAGGTTA
>CAZDVN010000001.1:25526-47602 GCA_964508955.1 uncultured Candidatus Saccharibacteria bacterium | reverse complement strand
GCCATCCAACATTGGTTTCCAATTAATATTCCAGGATACCAATTTCCATCACGACTATCAAAAACTCCTTCTCTACACTTAAGAGCATTGTTTGCGCTAGTAAGAAGATCGTCTGTATATTTTTTTGTTGCAATATGATTATCTTCTGTTGGCTCTAGCGTTGTTAAAGGACGAGAAAATGTCCACGCCCCCGTAGAAGAATCGCATATTGTATTGTCCCCCACTTTAAACCCTCCTTCAACGTGAAGAGTTGCCTCTGGAGAAGAATCACCCATTCCAATTCTATTATTTGTTGAATCAACGCAAATAGTTGAGGTGCATTCCATTTGATTCCAAGAATGCCCTGAATTAGTAGCTAGAGCAAAAGCTGCATCAAATGTCTTAAAATATTGCCATGCTACTATAGTGAGACAAAATGAAACAATTAGACCAAAGAAGATATATCTTTTTTTATGCATAAAAGATCTATTTATTTTTTATTATATATATTTTAACCTTGTAATTCTTGATTGTCAAACCTGTAAAATCTTACAAAAGAAAACCGCCCAATGGCGGTTGTCTTTTATTTGTTTTAAATTTTATCTTACAGCGTCTTTCAATCCTTTTCCTGCCTTAAACTTAGGAACATTCATTGCAGGAATCTTAATCTTTTCTCCTGTTTTAGGATTTCTTCCTTCTCTTGCAGCTCTTGCACTAACCTTGAAAGAACCAAATCCTGTAAAAGTAATATCTCCTCCTTTTGAAAGAGCCTTTGTTATTTCTTCAAGAATTGTACTCAATGCTTCTGTGGCATCTTTTTTTGAAATTGCCGTTTTCTTAACTATTGCTTCGATGATATCGTCTTTTGTCATTTTAATATATTTTTAATTTTAATATATGATATGTGCCGACCTTTATTTCGCGTACTCTATTACTCTTGATTCTCTTATTAAAACTACTTTTATCTCTCCTGGATATTTTAATTCATTTTGAATCCTTTGAGCTATCTCTCTTGCTAGCTTATGTGCCGTTAAGTCATCAATTTCTTTTGGGCTAACAAAAATTCTTAGCTCTCTTCCCCCTTGTATCGCAAATGATTTATCTACTCCACTAAACGAATTAGCAATATCTTCCAACTCTTCAAGCCTTTTCAAATAATTTTCTAAATTATCTTTTCTTGCTCCTGGTCTTGCTCCTGATATCTGGTCTGCTGTTTGAACAACAACCGCTTCTAATGTTTCGTAAGGATACTCTTCGTGGTGAGACTTTACAGCAGAAATAATCACTGGATCTATGTTAAATTTCTCTAAAACCTTACCTCCTATATCAGTATGAGACCCTTCTATTTTATAGTCAAGAGCTTTTCCTATGTCATGCAATAAACCTGCTTTTTTAGCAAGAGCCACGTTAAGCCCTATCTCTCCTGCTATTGCAGCTGATAAATGAGCAACTTCTATGGAATGATTCAAAACATTTTGTCCATAACTTGTCCTATACTGAAGCCTTCCTAATAAATGGACTAGCTTCTCTGGTAAGTCTAATACTCCGACTTCATAGACCGCTGCTTCACCAGCTTCTTTTATTCTTTTGTTAACTTCCTCCTCAGCTTTTTCAATTTCTGCCTCAATTCTAGCAGGCTGAATCCTACCATCTTTCAAAAGTTTCTCTAGGGTAATCTTAGCAATTTCTCTCCTTACAGGATTAAAAGAAGAGATTATTACTAACCCTGGAGTTTCATCAACAATTAGTTCAACTCCTGCTGCCTTCTCAAAGGCTCTAATGTTTCTCCCTTCTTTACCAATAATTCTACCTTTAATTTCTTCAGAAGGTAAAACCACTGAAGATGTTGTCATCTCTTGAGTCTGAGGCAATGCATATGACTGAACTGCATAAGATAAGATTTCTTTTGCTTTCCTTTCATACTGGTCTCTTCCCCTCTCTTCAAGCTTTCTTATTCTTTCTAAAACCTCAACGTGATATTCTTTTTCTGTTTTCTCTAGTAGGTCTTTTAAAGCTTGCTCTTTATTTAATCCAGCTATTTTTTCTAGCTTTGCGATTGAATCTTCCTTTAGTCCTTCTAGCTCAATTTTTATTTCTTTTAATCTTTCAACTCTTTCAACTACATTCTTTTCTTTTTCAAGAGTTTGTTTTTCTTTTTCCTCTGTTTCCTCTTCTCTCTTGAACAATCTATTTTCGGCCTTGATAACAATTTTTTGTCTTTCTTCAAGGTCTGTAGAAATTCTCTTTTCAATTTCTTCGGCTTTTTCTTTAGCGTTCCTAGTTATACTCTCCGCTGCTTGCTTCGTTTGTGTTATCTTTTTTTGTAACTCAGCTTCAATTGTTCCTGCTCTTCTTCTAGCAATGGACTGACGGATATAGTAACCAACAACTCCTCCTAATAATAGCCCGCCTGAGACGCTTATTAGGATCGATAATATTTCCATGTTTTTAATATGAAAATTTGGCACAAAAAATAATCTGTGCATCTCTACCAACTATAATTCAAATTTTAAGGTTCTTGATTTTGATTATTTAAGATTATTAAGATTAATACCAAAAATTCAAAGTTAATCTTTATATTTACAAATTAATAATAACAAAAAACTCTTGCAGAAGCAAGAGAAGAGTTTTTTACTATAGCCTTATTCCGATTTTAAGCAGCGCGCTTTTAAGGTAGCGCTTGTTGTCGTCCATAAACAACTATATGTTAAAGAAGGATTGTCTGAGGCAACAACATCTAAACAAATTTCACCAGCAGAACAAGAGGCATTTCCGGTTGACCCTGAAGCAACATCTCTTTGGGTCACGGCCAAAGAACCACCGCCACCGGCAGGAATCTTTAAAATTTCATCGTCAACATATTTTTTTGTAGATGCATGCATATTCTCTGTTGGTGCTGGAACTATAACTGCACCTGTGAACCTTGCTGTTCCATTAACATCTAACTTATATCCTGGAGAAACTGTACCTATTCCAACATTTCCAGTGCTTCCTTGAATTCTCATTTTTTCATCACCAATTCCCACATTACTTGTATCAGCATTTGAATCAACGGAAAAAATTAAATCACCTTGACCATTAGAACCTTTTCTTTGAAAAGCAATAGATGCTTTCATGAGTTGATTTACAGTATCTACTCCAAATCCTATTCCTGCAAGACTGTCAACAGATTGCAATTCAGTATGCACCCTAAGCTTCAGTAAATCAGAACTAGAACTATCAATTTGTAATAATCCTTTTGGGTTATTCGTTCCTATCCCAACATTTCCAGCGTTAGAATTATATATATTTTCTTCACTTACAGTCCATGATGATCCTATAACAGAATTAACATAAGCTCTTGTAGCTGCATGAGTATCGTCTGTTGGGGTCGCCACCACAACCACTCCCGTAAAATTTCCTATTCCTGAAACATCTAACTTGCAACTTGGAGACGCTTTACCTATTCCAACGTTTCCACTTGTTGTAGCCAAACTGATTCCTCCTATTTTAGTTTGAGCGATTACTCCAGTATTTAATAAGTAATCACATCCAACTGCTCCCACTGGACAAATAGGTGGATCTGCAGAAGGACCAGTCCAAGCAGAAGAAATTGACATATTAGACAAAAGAAGAGTTGACAAAAATATTAAAGAATAAAATAATATTTTATTTTTTTTTGTAATATCCTTAAGATGTAATATTTTTTTCATATTTTAAAGTATTTTTTCTTAGTTTATATTGTCAAAAAATATTAACATTACCTTACAATCATTTTTGCTTTCTCTCCACGAGCCTCATGTCCGGGAATATCACAAAATATCTCATATTCCCCTTTTTCAGAAGGAGCGTTGAAGACGATGCTTCTCGTTTCTCCTGGTGCTAATCCAGTGGCTACTGCAGAAAGAGATTTATCTTTAAATTTAAATACATGAGCCCATTGATCTCCAGAAGTCACAACCAATGTAACTAACTCTCCAGCCTTTACAGAAAATTCGCTTGGAGTAATTCCTGATGCTGTCATTTTTACTTTAATTGAATCTGCTGGAGCTTCTTCTTCTTTGATTGGAGCTGATTGCTGAGGAGCTTCAGGGGAACTAGGAACAACATCGTTTTTAACAGGTTTTCCTTCGGAGGTAACAACCACACCATTCTTAACTGAACTCATATTAGGAAGCTGTGGCTCTGGAATAAAGTTATTTTCATTGTTCTCGATATCGGCCTGCTGATAATTTTTTCCTATCTTCAGAGAAGATAATTGTGGAAACAAGACTAAAGCTCCCACCCCTAAAAAAACAAGGATAATAATAATTAAAAATACGTTTTTAGAACCGTTATTTATTTCTTCCATATTATTATTTATTGTTTGTTATTACTATTCTTCTATTTCTTTAATTTCTTCGTTATCTGGCTGAGACAAGCAATCAACATTTATTAAATTAACTATTTTATCATCAAGGAAAACTGAAAAAGGTTCACATTTTTCATTCTCAGCAGACTTAATTAATTCTTTAATCGCAATACTATATCCTTCAAAACGTATATTATTTTTATATTTTGCAAATAAGCCAACAGAAAAATAAGAAACCAATACGATAACAATTGCTAATAAAATTACTATTAATATTTTTTGTTTTTCCATTTTTAGTTTATTGTTTTTATTTTTTTAAAACAACGTATTATTATCATTATATTTGTCTCTAAAAAACTTGTCAACTTTTATATTTTTTTCTGATTAATGACTTCATCAATTACTCCATATTCTTTTGCTTCTTCAGCTGAAAGATAAAAATCTCTGTCGGTATCTTTGGCTATTTTAGAAAGAGGCTGTCCTGTATGTTTCGATAAAATTTTATTCATCTGGTCTTTAATTCTTAAAATTTGTTTTGCGGTAATTTCAATTTCAGATGCTTGGCCACGTGCTCCTCCCATCACCTGGTGAAGAAGAATTTCTGCATTAGGCAAAGCATATCTCTTCCCTTTTGCTCCCGCAGCAAGAATCATTGCTCCCATTGAAGCAGAAAGGCCGATGCTAACTGTCGAAACATCTGGTTTTATGTATTGCATTGTGTCATATATCGCAAGACCAGAGGTAACTGATCCTCCAGGACTATTAATATATAATTGTATGTCTTTTTTTGGATCTTTTGACGCTAGAAATAAAAGCTGAGCAACTATTGAATTTGCCATGCTATCATTAAATTGTCCTGTTAAAAAGACTATTCTTTCCTTTAAAAGTTTAGAATATATATCGTAAGCTCTTTCTCCTGATTGTGATTTTTCGATTACTGTTGGTATTAACATTTTTTTATATTATTAACATCCCAATAATTTAAATGCTTTTTCCCTTTTGATTTCGTCTTCTATGTATAATTTAATTTTTTCTGCATCCATTTCTTTTCTTACCTCTTCTTTGTTTGGATATTGACTAAGCATTTCCTCAATTTTTTTATTAACCTCAACTTCACTTGCTTCTATTTTCTCATCTTTAATTAATTGATGCAAGACTAAAAATCCTCTTACTTTTTCTTCTGCTGATTTTTCAAGTTCTTTAGAAACTTCTTCTTCTGTTTTTTTGATTTGCTTTAAGTATTCTTCAAAAGATATTTTAAGCTCTTCAGGGACTCTTTCTTTTATGTTCCCTAGCATATAACCAACTTCTCTTTTTACTAAAGTCTGAGGAGTCTCAAACTTTGTTTTCTCTAATATTTTTTTAATTGCATCTTCCCTTCTTCTTTGGTCTTCAGCTATTTTCTTTTCTTCCGTAATTCCTTTTTTAATGTCTTCTTTAAGTTCTTCCACGTTATTAAATTTACCCAAACCTTTGACCCATTCGTCATTAATTTCTGGCAAGTCCATTTTCTTAACTGAGTCTAGTTTAATTTTAATTTTAACCTTTTCGTTCTTATTCCTTGGGTCAGAAGTTTCAAATTCTTTTTCTTCTCCTTTTTTCATTCCTGTGACTACATCTTCTAGCCCTTCTATGTAATGACCTTTTCCCAAGACAATTCTGTCCTTTTTCTCAGGATCATTTTCTATGCTTGGGCAAGAAAAAGAAAATTCTACCAAATCTTCTTTTTTTGATTCATCTTCTTTCTCAGAAAAAATAGCTCTTGATTGCTGAAGCCAGTTTAGAGCATCCTGAACTTCCTTATCTTCAACTTTTATTTCTTCTTTTTTAATTTCAATAGATTTTATTTCTGGCAATTCAACGATAGGAAGCACTTCAAACTCAGCAGTAAAAACAAAAGGATTTCCTTTTGCAACCTTAATCACTTCAATTTGAGGTTGAGAAATAACCTCTTCTTTGCTCTCTCTTAAAAATTCCATCCAACTTTCTTGTATTGCTATTTCAGCAGCTTCAGAAGCAACTCCTTCAGAATTTACTTTTTCTTCTACAATATTTTGAGGAACCTTACCTTTGCGAAAACCGGGCAATTCAGCATCTTTTGATATATTTAATAATGCTTTTTCATAATATTTATCAAAAATATCAGCAGCCACTTCAATCTCTACCATTTTTTTAGTTTTTGATATTTCTTTGATTTCGTATTTCATATTTTATTCTTTAATTTTTTTAACTTCTTTTTTTCCCTTCTTAATTTCGTCATCTTTAGATGCTTTTTCAGTAATTTCTTTTTTAACTTCTTCTTCCTTAACATGATTATCAGCAACTATTTCTTCAGGTTCTTCTTCGTCAACGTCAAGATCTTCCTCTTCTTCTGCTTCTTCTCCTTCTCCTTTAACATCAAGCTTCCATCCTGTTAATCTTGCGGCAAGCCTAACGTTTTGTCCGTCTTTTCCAATGGCTAAAGAAAGCTGGTCTTGAGGAACAACAACTATTGCCATGTTGTTCTCTTGAAGAATAACATCTGTTATTTTTGCTGGAGACAAAGAATTAGCGATGAATTTTCCTGGTTCCTCATCATATTCAATAACATCAATTTTTTCTCCTCCTAGCTCAGACATCACAGCGGTAACTCTTACTCCTCTTTGTCCAACCATTGAACCAATTGGATCAATCTCTTCCGCTTCAGAATAGACAGCTATCTTTGTTCTTGATCCTGGCTCCCTAGCAATTGATTTTATTTCAACTTGATTGGTCCCTACTTCTGGAACCTCTAATTCAAATAATTTAGATATAAGCTTGGGATAACTTCTTGATAATAAAATTATTGGTCCTCTAGGAGTAGTGTCTACTCTTAAAACATATAACTTTAATCTTTGTCCTTCCTTATAGAACTCTCCTCTTATCTGTTCTTCTTTTGGCAAAACTCCTAAAGACTTTCCGATGTCAAAATATATATTAGAACCCTCTATCCTTTGAACTATGCCTGAAACAATCTCCCCTTCTTTTGATTTATATTCTGCTAGAACTACTTCTTTTTCTGCTTCTCTTATTTTTTGCAAAACAACTTGCTTAGCTGTTTGTGCAGCAATCCTGCCAAAGTCATCTTTTGTCTCAAGAGGAATAATAAGCTCTTCTCCAGTTTTTAGTTTAGAATTTTCATCCTGAAAATCTTCTATTAGTATGTGTTTTTCTTCGTTGTATCTTAATCTTTTTTCAGAGAAATCATCATCTTTTTTTTGATCATCCGTTTTTAATTCTTCTTCGGTCGGTCTATAACTTTCTTTTACTTCAATAACTTTTAATTCTTCAGACAAATTTTCGGGTGATTCTTCAGATTCATCTTCTACTATTTCTGGAATATATACCATGGTATCATCTACCACTAATTTTTCTCTCCAAAAATCAACCTTTCCATTTTTAGGATTAATTTTTGCTTTTATAATTTGCCCTTTTTTCCCGTATTCTTTTTTGTATGCAGAAGCTAAAGCATGTTCAACTGTTTCTATAACTTTCTCCGAAGACAATCCTTTTTCTTCAGATATCTGAGCAATCGCTGACAAGAATGATTGAAAATCCATATTATTTTATTTTTATTATTTTACTGTAACTATTATTAACATACTATACATAGGTAATAAAAAAGTCGGAACTATCCGACCAATCAAAAACTTCTTACCTAAGCATATGTATTTTAACAAAAGAAGAACGGTTGTCAAGTATAAGTATTTAATATATTATATGTTCAATGAAATTAAACCTTGAAACAATTCCAAAAAAAGTACTATTTTGTTTAAAAAATCTTCAAAAACAAAACTTTGAAGCATATATTGTAGGCGGATGCACCAGAGATTTTTTAAGAGGAGCGACTCCATCTGATTGGGATATCACAACCAACGCTACCCCCGAACAAATTCAAAAGGTTTTCCTTGACATAAATGTTAAAACATTTTATGAGAATGATTTTGGCACTGTTGGGGTCGCCTTCCCTGAAAAAGGCAAACATTTTGATATTATAGAAATAACCACATATAGAAACGAAGCTACATATAGCGACAGTCGTCATCCAGATAAAGTAACGTGGTCTAAAACCATAAATGAAGACTTAGAAAGAAGAGATTTTACCGTTAACGCTATCGCCATAACCATTAAAAATGATAATTCTCAAATAATTGACCTTTTTGATTCTCAAAAGGATCTTAAAGATAAAATTATTCGCACCGTTAATGATCCTAATGAAAGATTTTCAGAAGACGCGCTAAGAATGATGAGAGCTATTAGATTTGAGACTACTTTAGGAAAAAATTGGCTGATTGAAGAAAAAACTCAAAAAGCTATACAAAAAAATGCTAAATTATTAAAAAATATATCTCAAGAAAGAATTAGAGACGAACTGGTAAAAATTATTATGAGCGAAAATGCTTCAAAAGGCATTGAGTCTTTGAGAAAAAATGGCCTGTTGTCATATATTATTCCTGAGCTAGAAGAAGGATATGGAGTAGAACAAAACAAACACCACGTTTTCGACTGCTATACTCATAACCTTGAATCTTTAAATTATGCCGCAAAAAAAGACTATTGTTTTGACGTGAGAATGGCTGCCCTATTGCATGACGTAGGAAAGCCTAAATCCAAAAGAGGAACCGGCGCTAATGCTACTTTTTACAATCATGAAGTCATAGGAGCTAAAATGACTGAAAAAATACTTAATAGGTTAAGATTTCCTAAAAAGGAGGTAGAAGTAATAACAAACCTTGTTAGGTATCACCTCTTTTACTACAACGTAGACGAAGTTGGAGAATCTTCAGTAAGAAGATTAATTAAAAACGTTGGACTAGAGAGCGTTGAAAAACTATTACAGTTAAGAAAGGCTGACCGAATTGGTTCAGGATGCCCCAAGGCTGAACCATACAAGCTTAGACATCTTAAATATATGATTGAAAAAGTTTCCAAGGACCCTATTTCAGTCAAAATGCTTAAAATAAACGGAAAAGAGATAATGGACAAACTTAACCTATCTCCCTCTGCTAAGGTTGGAATGATCTTAGACATATTACTAGAAGACGTTCTTAAGGATCCAAAGAAGAATACTAAAGCATTTTTAAGTAAAAGACTAATAGAGCTAGGCAAATTAAAAGATAAGAAGCTTGAAAAAGTTGCGGAAGAAGCAAAAAAGACTAAAATAGACATCGTCTCAACAGAGGAAAAAGCCACAAAAGAAAAGTATTGGGTTTCCTAGCCTTTTAATGTTTCACGTGAAACATTAAAGATTCTTTCTTCAAATAGCTTAAAAACACGAAAAAGGTGTTTTTTTGTTTTTCATCAATATTAACCTTTTCTTTCTCTCTTTATTAAGGAAAAGAGTGTTTCACGTGAAACATATGAGTAAAGAAATTAAAACTTCTAGGAATGTGAAAACCTCTTTCCTAAAGAAGAAAAAGAAAATATTCAAAAAAGGAGTGTTTCACGTGAAACATATGAATAGCAATAATCAGACTTAATATTTCGAAAAAAGATGTTTCACGTGAAACATATGAATAACAACAACAAGGCTTAATATTAAGAAAAGAGATGTTTCACGTGGAACATGTGAATAGCAATAAATGAAACTTAATATTAAGAAAAGGAGTGTTTCACGTGAAACATGTGAATAGCAATAATCAGACTTAACATTAAGAAAAAAGATGTTTCACGTGGAACATGTGAATAACAACAAATGAAACTTAATATTAAGAAAAGCGGTGTTTCACGTGAAACATATGAATAGCAATAACCAGCCTTAATGTTAAGAAAATAGGTGTTTCACGTGGAACATGTGAATAGCAGTAATCAGACTTAATATTAAAAAAAGGGGTGTTTCACGTGAAACATGTGAATAGCAGTAATCAGACTTAACATTAAGAAAAAAGATGTTTCACGTGGAACATGTGAATAGCAATAACCAGGCTTAATATTAAGAAAAGAGATGTTTCACGTGAAACATATGAATAGCAATAACCAGCCTTAATGTTAAGAAAATAGGTGTTTCACGTGAAACATATGAATAGCAATAACCAGCCTTAATGTTAAGAAAATAGGTGTTTCACGTGAAACATGTGAATAACAACAACAAGACTTAATATTAAGAAAAGAGATGTTTCACGTGAAACACGAAAAAACGGAAAAAGCATAAACCCTCTATGGCAATAATAATTAAAAAAGATAAGAAGTTGCAATAAAATAGATCTCAAAGGAATATAAAAATATATAACCAAGAGAATAAAAATCTTTTTTGTCCACATTTTGTCCAGAATGTCCACACCTTGTCCAGAACCGTGTCCAGAATGTCCAGAATATGCCAGAATGTTTTCAGAAATTGTCAATACCTAAGTATTGATAAAAAAAGATTTAGAAGCTAAGATAAAATTATTATCCTCGTAAACAATTATCGGAATGTCATATAACGGAATTATGCAGACTTCGGGAGTCTGTAATCTGGGTTCAATTCCCAGCATTCCGACAAAATTAGAAAGTTATTAATTAAAAAAATATGGAACAATATCTTTTATTGACGGTTTTTATCTTATTGGGATATTTATGCGGATCAATTCCTTTTGGATATTTAATTTCTAAAATCAAAAAAGTTGATATTAGAAAGCAGGGAAGTGGCAACATAGGAGCAACTAATATTTCTAGAGTATTCGGACTTAAATATGCTCTAATGGTTGGAATTCTAGATGTTTCAAAGGCTCTTATTCCTATATATATAGCAAGTCAATACATTACGAATGAATGGCATTTAATTTTTATAATTATTTCACCCGTACTGGGGCATGTATTTTCTTTTTGGCTTGACTTTAAGGGAGGAAAAGCTGTCTCTACAATATTCGGTTCAATTATATATATATTAGGATGGAAATATTCCATTATAATTTTAGTTTTTTGGGCCGTTATTTTAAAAACAATAAAAATAATGAGCTTAACAAACCTCTTAATCATTTTACTAACCCCTATATTGTTTTGGATGGGAAAAGATCATTCAACTGCTTATCTAGTATTAGGAATATTTTATGTAATAATTGTTTTCTGGGCTCACAGAGGAAACATTAAAAGATTATTGAAGGGGACAGAAAAAAGAATAATTAAATAGATAAAAAGTCACAAATGTGTAATAATATTAAAAAATAATTATTAACAAAATAATGACCTTCCTATATATAGCGTCTTGTATATATTTTTTTATCCCAGCATACATTGCGAATGCTTCTCCTCCCTTGGCCAAAACTTTTAATATCTTAAATAAATTTGATAAGCCTGTTGATGGGGGGAAAACCATAAACAATATTCCAATACTGGGAAGCCATAAAACATGGAGAGGGGTAATGTGCGAACTTTTCCTAGGCGTCCTTTTTTTTCAAGTTATCGTCTTAATAAATAATCATTTTAACTTACCTTTTTTTGAAACAATTGGCATAGACCCTTTATCAATCAACGCATGGGGGATAGGCATAATCCTTTCGTTAGGAGTAATCTTTGGAGACCTACTCTTCGCTTTTATTAAAAGAAGATTACGCCTAAAGCCGGGCATAGCTTTTGTTCCTTTTGATCAAACAAATTATGTAATTGGGGCATTTTTATTCGTTCAGCCAATGTTAAAACTCCCAATATATTTTTGGATAACTCTTCTTCTATTGACATTTTTCATACATGTTTTATTCAATAGAATCGGGTACAACCTAGGGTTGCATAAAGCAAAATGGTAATATAGAATTAAGACGTTTAAAATAAGAAATAAAAACATGTTAAATTTATTCTTTCAAGAATTACTTTCTGCCTTACCAAATATTATCTGGGCGATAATAATTCTTTTTTTAGGCCTATTTATATCTAGCAAAGTTTACTCTTTTGTTTGCACATATTCAGAAAAACTAAAATTGAACCAAACTCTTAAGTCTTTGGGATGGCAAGGATTTTTTGATAGATTTAACACAAAGCCAAACATTTCTAATTTTTTTGGCTTAATCGTTCAAGTGTATGTTTTGCTTCTATTCATAATGACATCTTTAGAAATATTATCGTTAAATACAATAAACAATATTGTAGGAGAAATCGTAAGGTATTATCCCAATATCTTCATTTCAATGATAATATTCACTTTCGCATTATTTTTAGCAGATTTTAGTAAAAAAATTGTGATTTGTAATTTAGAAAAAGAGAA
The DNA here is from genome assembly GCA_964508955.1 of uncultured Candidatus Saccharibacteria bacterium. Lineage (GTDB taxonomy): Bacteria > Patescibacteriota > Minisyncoccia > Minisyncoccales > Minisyncoccaceae > UBA2558. The sequence goes on along the minus strand of CAZDVN010000001.1, from coordinate 35,099 downwards.
AATAACTTATTCTAATTTATTAGGAAACACTATTGCGGCAGCCACATGGATTCTTTCCATTTTAGCAATAATGTACCAACTTCAAGTAGTTCAAGATTTAATTTTAATAGTATTCATTGGATTCATAAGTCTGATTGTCATTACACTTGGCATATCTTTTGGAATAGGAGGAAAAGATGCTGCTGCAAAAATATTAAAAGACTTAGAGAGTAAGATAAAATAAGAAAACTGATTTAAAGCCCTCCTTTTTTATTTATGGAACAAATATCACATAACGAGCTTAAAAAAATGTTTCTATTCTCGAGCGAAAGAATAGAAAAAGACAAAGAACAAATTAACAAAATCAATGTATTCCCAGTGCCAGACCAAGATACAGGTTCTAATTTGTCGGCAACCTTAAAGGGCATTAAAGAAAAAATAGAAAATAAAGAATTTAGTAGCATAAAAGAATTATCTGAAAGTGTTTTAGATGGGGCATTGACAGCCGCACAAGGAAATACTGGTATAATTTATACAGGATTTCTTGCTGGATTCTTTCCTTATATAGCAGAGGAAGAATTTTTAACAGCAGAAAAAATGGGCATTGCCTTCGAAAAAGGGTACGAAAGAGCAAAAGATTCTATACAAAATCCAAAAGAAGGAACCATGCTAGACGTAATTAAAGCATTCGCTTCCGCTGTTAAAGAATATTCTAAAACAGAAAAAGACATTGTAAAAAATTTTTATATTGGTTTAGAAAAAGCTAATCAAGCACTTTTAGATACAACTAACAAAATGGAAGTATTGAAAAAAGCTGGCGTTGTTGATGCTGGAGGATTAGGATTCCTAATGATACTAGAAACTTATTTAGACACACTAAAAGAACAAGAAGAACCTTTCGTTATAAGAGCAGAAGAAAAGAAAGAATTTCCAGGACCAAAAAGATTTATCCAAATACTTTCAAATAGATATGAAGTTGTTGCATTGCTTGATGATGGATACTATGAAGAAAAACAGGTAAGGGAAAAATTAAGTTCAAAAGGAAACTGTCTTGATGTTATTAAAATAGGGAATAGAACAAAAATACATATTCATACTGATGATCCTTATGAAGTTAGGGATATTATCAAGAAAATGGGAAATATTGAAAAACTTCGAATAGAGGACATGACCAAAGAAGTAACCGGACAAAAATCTGTAGACAATGTTTCCATAGGAATAGTTGTTGACGAAAGAGCAGGGCTAAATTCAAAAATAATAAACCATTATGATATTGAGGTCATTCCATTAAAGATTATTTGGCCAGAAGGAGAAAACGTTGGAGGAGAAAATATTTGTCAAAGAATTAAAGAAGCAAAAAAAGAAGGAATTGTAAGCCAACCTAAAATAGATCCAATATCTCCAGAGTTTTTTATGGAATCATTCCAAGCTCAATTAAAAACATTTGAAAATGTTTTATGTATAACTTCCTCTTCAATGCTTTCTGATAATTATGATTCCTCTATAAAAGGAAGAGAAATGTTAACACACGGAGATAAAGAGCGCGTTTACATACTAGACTCTAAAAATATTAGCACAGGCCAATCACTTTTAGTTTTAGAAGCAATTGAAATGGTGGCAGAGCAAAGGAACATAAAGGAAATTGTCAGAAAGATGGAAAAAGTCATTAAAAATATACACATGTATTGTGTTATAGAAAGATCAGATTGGTGGAATAAGGAAAAAAGCAAACCTTTCTGGTTTAATAAAAAGCCACGATATTCCTTAGGAGAAATGAAAAACGGAAGAATTGTTTACACAGAAAACGTAAAAGATAACAATTTTTCAGAGGCGTTATTCAGAAAAATAGAAAAAGCTTCTTTAAAAGACATAAAAGATGGGAAAAGAATAAGGGCTGTTATTTCTCATGGAGACAATCTCCCAGAAGCTGAAGAATTAAAGAAAAAATTAAAAACAATTAAAAAAACCGACATTTCATTCATAAATATAACCGACCCAGTAACAAGCATAAATGCTTGTCCACAAAGCTTGTTTGTTGGTTGGATAATAAAATAATATGGAAAAATTAAAAATTGGTTTAGTTGCAGACGAAGCATTCGATTTACCTCAAGAGATAATAGAAAAATATAAGATTGGCGTTGCTAAATTTAAAATAGACCTTCAAAATTTAACTGACTTCTCTGGCAACATATATCAAAAAATGAGAAAGGCCGAAGAAGAAAATATCCAAAGCACAGTAAAAACTTCCCAGCCATCAATTAACGATTTTCTTATTGTTTTTAGAGAAAAGTTTAAGGAATTTGAAGAAATTATTTGTATAACCATATCTTCAAAGCTTTCTGGGACATATAATTCTGCCGTTCAAGCAAAAAAATTTCTTGAAAAAGAAATGCAAGACAAAGTACATATTATTGATTCTTTAAATGCAAGCGGGGGAGAAGGATTAGTTGCCATAAGAGCGATAGATTTAATAAGAGAAGAATTAAAAATAAACGACATTGTTGAGAAATTGAGAAATGATTTATTAAGAATAAAACTTCTAGGAATGTACAAAAGCCCTAAATGGTTAGAATCAAGTGGAAGAATTCCAACACTTGCCTCATCAATAATAAAAAAAGCGGAAAAGATATCAGTTAGGCCTATATTTGGAATTAAGTCAGGAAAACTAAAAGTAGTAGGGATAAAAAGAAACATGAAAGATGTATCCTCTGCTCTATTTGAAGAGTTTGAAAAAGCAACTCAAAGAACAAGAGAGAAAGGAACAAAAATTGCTATAGCAATAAATCACGCTGACAACATTGAACAAGCTGAAAAACTTAAAAAATCTATTCTTTCCCTAAAAAATACCGACGTTTCCTTTATAACTCTGGTTTGCATTCCATTGGGAGGACATATCGGTCCAGGATCTCTAGTTCTTTCCTGGCAAGAATAATTATTATAATATAAAATATGAATAAAACTACTATTGTCATTGGTGAAAGTGCAGCTATATCAACAGAAGCAATCGAAAAGCTTGGCCTTATTGTTTTTCCTTTCAAAATTGATTGGCCAGAAATGGAAAAATTAGAGGGGAATAACATTTTTGAAAAAATGCGTGATGCTAAAAAAAAGGGAATAAAATCAACTCCAAAAACTTCTCAACCTTCTCCAGGAATATTTAAAACAATTTTTGAAGAAGCTCTTAAAAGTGGAGGGGATATTATTTGCATAACAATAAGCTCTGGTATTTCTGGAACATATAATTCAGCCATTCAAGCAAAGAAAATATTTAAAGAAGAAGAGCAAGAAAAAATCTTTATTCTAGACTCTTTTAATGCTGACACTTCCGAGGGTCTTCTTGCTATTAAGGCTGCAGAATTAGCAGAAGAGGGAAAAAGAGGAGAAGAAATATTAAAAATTATTACAAGCTTATCTGAAAAAACTTTTCTATTCGGAATGATTGATTCCCCAGATTGGCTTGAAGCGGGCGGAAGAATAAACCACCCACTAGCATTAATAATTTCTCAAATGCAAAAAATAGGAATGAGGCCCATATTATCAATGAAAAATGGAGTGATTAAACCATCTAACTTAAAGATGCAAGCTAATGACACTGCTAGTGCTTTATTCAAACAAACAGAATCAATTATCAAAAAAGGGATAGAAGAAGGGAAGAATTATAAAATTGGAATAAGCCATGCTGATTCAATTGAAGAAGCTGAAAAACTAAAAAAACTATTTGAAGAAAATTATCCACAAATAAAAGTCGAGTTTGTAAGCATAACAGGCGCTGTGATAGGATCACATGTAGGACCAGGCTCATTAATTTGTTCTTCGATAGAAAATTAAAAGATGAACATTAATTCTTTCTTCACAATATATAACATATGAATAAAAACACCATCATCATCGGTAGAAGCGCAGCTATAGCAAAAGAGATAATCGACAAATCAAATATTTTTGTTTTTCCATTCGATATTGATTGGCCAGAAATGGAAAGCCTAGAAGGAAAGAATATTTTTGAAAAAATGAGGGACGCTGAAAAAAAGGGAATAAAAACGACTCCAAAAACTTCTCTATTCTCTCCAGGAAAATTTAAAAAGATTTTCGAAGAAAACCTTAAAAAAGACGGAGACATTATTTGCATCCTAATAAGCTCTGGCCTTTCTGGAACATATAATTCCGCCATTCAGGCAAAAAAAATGCTTAAAGAAGAAGACCAAAAAAGAATCTTTATTTTTGATTCTCTTAGCGTTGACGCTATGGAAAGTCTTTTTGCCATTAGAGCTTCAGAACTATCAAGTCAAGGAAAAACTGGGGAAGAAATAATAAAAATCCTGACAGATCTACACGATAAAAATTTTCTATTTGGAATGTTTGATTCTCCTAGATGGCTTGAAGCAGGAGGAAGGATAAGCCATCCACTATCAGTAATAATGTCTCAAATGCAAAAAATAGGAATGCGACCAATATTATCAGTAAAAGATGGTCTAGTTAAGCCAGCTAACTTAAAAATGAAAGCCAAAGATACTGCTAACTCTTTATTCAAACAAACAGAATCAATTATCAAAAAGGGAATAGAAGAAGGAAAGAATTATAAAATTGGAATAAGTCATGCTGACTCAATTGAAGAAGCAGAAAAATTAAAGAAACTATTTGAAGAAAATTATCCACAAGTAAAAGTCGAATTCGTAAGTATAACAAGCGCTGCTATAGGGTCACACGTAGGCCCTGGCGGATTAATTTGTTGTTTAATAGAAAACTAAAAAAATGACCATAACTATCAATTATATTTTAATATCTTTATTCTCTTTTCTCGTAGGTTCAATTCCTTTTGCTTTAATTTATGTAAAATTCTTATTAGGTAAGGACATGCGAACCTTTGGCTCAAAAAACACAGGAGCCCTCAATACTTTAAGAATCGTATCTAGCGAAAAAGGAAAAAAGTGGGGTGTTGTTTCTTTTCTTATCGTATTTGCTTTTGATGCTTTAAAAGCAGTCTTAGCTGTAATAGTGGCACAACATTTTATTCCTGAAAATCCACTTATTGCTATTTCTCTAGCAACTTTCTTTTCAATCTTAGGACACAACTATTCTCCGTTTCTTAAATTTAAAGGAGGAAGAGGAGCCGCATCTTTAGCTGGAATATTCCTTTATTTGAATCCAATCGTTTTTCTTGGATGGATAACCTTTATTTTGTGCTTCATGTTTCTAATTGAAATATTCATGGGAGGAATAATCAGTAGGAAATTTGTTAAAAATGCTGTCTCAGAACAAATTATAGGGAGACTAATGGGTGAAATATATACAGTTTGGTGGATTTCTATATACGCTCCGGAATTATTTATTCCTGCAGCATTAGGAACCTTCCTTGTTGTTATAGCACATAAAGAAAGAGTAAAAGGACAAATCAAAAAATTAAAAGAAAATAAATATCTAAATGATTAAAGGATTATTAATTTTAATAATTGCCTACCTAATAGGATCTATTCCCTTTGGATACATAATTACTAAATTATCTACAAGGAAAAACATTTTTGAAATAGGATGGAAGAAAAATTCCGGTTCTAATGTTTTTAAAAACGTTGGCAGATGGCAAGGAGCCCTAACTTTTTTACTTGACGTAAGTAAAGGTTTTTTAGTTGTATGCATACCTTTTTACTTAGGATACTCTCCTTTATTCCAAGCATTTTGTGGTATCTTAGCTGTAATTGGTCATAATTGGTCATGTTTTATAGGATTTAAAGGAGGAAGAGGATTAGCAACCTTAATTGGTGTGATTCTTTTTATGTCTCCTTTGGTTCTCTTTATATCTTTAATACCCTGTATCATTTTTGCTATAATCTGGACTGCATCAGTAGGAACCCTTTTATCCCTCTTAACCGCTATTATTTTTTCTATTTCCATAAAAGGATATGGAATAATTGGAATTCTTGTCTTAATAGCCACTATTCCTATTATGATTAAACGATTGAGTCCAATTAAAGACATACTGAAAAATCCAGAAAATAGAGAATTAATTGAAAATCGGCTTGTTTTTGATCAAGATACCATCCCCCCCTTAAGGATAAAAAAGAAGAATAAATAAGGCCCCTGTAGCTCAACGGATAGAGCGCTGGTCTTCGGAACCAGTGGTGCAAGTTCGAATCTTGCCAGGGGCACCAATCAATCTTGATTTTTTATTAAAAAAAGGATATACTCCAAATATAAAAAGGCCTTGTCAATATTATTAAAAGAAAAATATGCTTAAAACGAAGAGTTTATCTGTTTTCTTAACTTTAAGCTTTTTGTTTTTATTCGCTTTGCCTGCTTTTGGGGGAATCGTTGAGTGTGGCAATAGTCCTGATGATCCTTGTACTCTTGATGACCTTATTGGATTGCCCGCAAAAGTAATTAAATTCTTCCTAGACTATATAATTCCCATGTTTGCAACTTTTGGATTCATATGGGCTGGGGTAATAATGATGACTTCTCAAGGGGATCCATCAAAGTTTAATCAAGGTAAAACTGCGATGCTAGCAATTGTTATCGGAGTAGTAATTATTTATCTTTCTTGGACATTAGTAACCTGGTTCATAGAAGCACTAGGAGGGGAATCATGGATAATGAATTTCTTCCCAAAGACACCGACATCTCCATAGTAATTAATTGGCCCCGTTAGCTCAGCTGGTAGAGCAGGAAGCTCTTAACTTCAAGGTCGTGGGTTCGAGTCCCTCACGGGGCACAAAAAATAAGAATAAAGAATAAAGAAAATATGTTAACAACAAAAGAAAAAACAAAAATAGTAGAAAAATTTAAGACCAATGAAAAAGATACTGGTTCTGCAGAGGTTCAAATTGCTTTGCTTTCTGAAGAAATTCAAAAACTTCTAGAACATCTTAAAAAACACAAAAAAGATGTCAGCTCAAAAAGAGGACTTTTAAAAATGGTAAGCTCAAGAAGAAAATTATTAAAGTTCTTAAAAAGAACAGATGAAGAATCTCACAAAACCATTATGAAAAAAATTGGTTTAGAAAAATAAAACATGAAAACAGAATCTTTTAAATTAAAAATTGACGATAAAACACTAGAGATAGAATTTAACAATCTTGCCGAGAGAGCAAACAGTTCGGTTTTTGTAAAATTAGGAAATACTTGCTTAATGGCAACTGCCGTTATGAGCAATAAAGAAATCGAGGGTATCGATTTTTTTCCTTTAATGGTTGCTTATGAAGAAAAATATTACGCCATTGGAAAAATACTAGGATCAAGATTTACAAAAAGGGAAGGAAGACCAAGTGAACAATCTGTTCTAACATCAAGACTAATCGATAGAGCCGTTAGACCTTTATTCCCTGAAGGCTTCCGAAGAGAAATTCAAATAATAATTACTTGCTTGTCTTGGGACAAAGAAGCTGACTTGGCTTGCTTAGGAATGATTGCTGCCTCTGTTGCTTTAAGCGTTTCTGATATTCCTTGGAATGGGCCTATTGCTCCAGTTAGAATTGGTTCAAAAGAAGGGAAGCTTATAGCTTTCCCTACATTTAAAGAAAGAACGGAAGGAAATGTTGATTTATTGTTATCAGGATTAAAATCAGAATCAAAAAAAGAAATCCTTATCAATATGATAGAAGCAGAAATGAAGGAAGTTCCTGAAGAAGAAATTATAAAAGCTATTGATCTATCAAAAACATATCACGAAAACCTTCTTTCTTTCCAAGAAGAAATTATAGAAAAAATTGGAAAAGAAAAAATTGAAATAACTGAAACCCCCTCTAATAAAGAAGTGGAAGAAAAAGTAAAAGAAGTTTTAGGAGAAAGAGTAGAAAAAATACTAGCAGAAAATCCTAAAGAAGATCTTAGTATGATCAGGGAAAACCTAGCAGAAGAATTAAAAAAGATGGAAAACCCAGAATCTCTTCGTTATGGTTTTTCTTTCTTTGAAAAAGAGACTGAATCAATTATTCATAAAAATGTTATTCAGAATAAAACTAGATTTAACGGAAGAAAGCCTGATCAGCTAAGAGACATATCCTGTAGAGTAGGAATGATTCCCTTAGTTCATGGAAACGGATTATTCTCAAGAGGAGAAACTAGAGTTTTATCTTTCCTTACCTTGGGTGCTCCAGGAGACCAAAAAATATTTGAAGAAATGGAATGCCAAGAAAAGAAAAGATTTATGCATCACTATAACTTTCCACCATCTTGCGTAGGAGAAACTGGACCACTAAGAGGACCAGGAAGAAGAGAAATAGGACATGGAATGTTAGGAGAAAAAGCTTTAAAGTCTATTCTTCCTGACATAGAAACATTCCCCTATACAATAAGAATTGTCTCTGAGGTTCTTTGTTCTAACGGTTCTTCCTCTATGGCATCCACTTGTGCAGCTTGCTTAGCTCTAATGGATGGAGGGGTTCCAATTAAAGCTCCCGTTTCAGGGATAGCCATGGGATTAATGATGGAAATGAATAAAGAAAAAAGCTCAGAAAATAAAGATTATCTTATTCTAACCGACGTACAAGGAGAAGAAGACCATTATGGAGACATGGATTTTAAAGCCGCTGGAACAAAAGAAGGAATTACAGCGCTACAAATGGACGTTAAGATAAGAGGAATTACCCAGAAAATAATTATTGAGACTCTAACTCAATCAAAGAAAGCTAGAATGGAAATTCTTGAAAAAATGCTAGAAATAATCCCTGAGCCAAGAAAAGAATTATCTCCTAATGCTCCAAGAATATACATTTTAAAAATAAAGCCTGAACAAATTGGAGAAGTTATTGGAACAGGAGGAAAAACAATAAATGAAATTATTGATGCTTGCAATGTTTCAATAGACATAGAAGAAACAGGAGAAGTGTTTGTTACTGCTGAGAATGAAGAATCGGCCCAAAAAGCAGTTGAATGGATTAAAAATATTACAAGAGAAGTTGTTGCTGGAGAAATGTTCCAAGGAACAATTAAAAGAGTTCTTGACTTTGGAGCCTTTGCTGAGATACTTCCTGGACAAGAAGGATTAATTCATATTTCTCAATTGTCAGATAAAAGAGTTGAAAAAGTTACAGATGTTTTAAATGTTGGAGATGTTGTTCCTGTTAAGGTTATATCTATTGACGAACAAGGTAGAATTAACCTATCATTAAAGGAAGCAAAAAGATAAATTTAACATAACTTCAAGATGGAAGAAACTTTTTTAGACAGAAAAAAAATCAGAACAATGGCTAAAGATTTGAAAGAAGCTTCTGGTATATTAGTTTATCCTAAAGAAGGGGAAGAAGATATCAATTTAAAATCCTCCGAAGATTTACTTTTTATTCCTCAGAAAGAAACCTCTTCATTAAAAAAAGACGAACAATCTTTATCTTCTGATACAAAAAAAGAAAATCTTTTTTTTGAAAACAAAGAAGAGGAGGCAGGTGCTACAGAACAAAACGAAAAAGCCGAAGAAAATGTTCAAGAAAAAGTTGAAGAAGATGTCTCAGAAGATGAACATCCTGAAGAAGCTCAGAAGGAAGAGGAAGAAAATATTGTTGATAAAGAGTCTTTAGAAGAAGAAACAATTAACGAAGAACTAACTGAAAAAGAAGCTCAGAAGGAAGAGGAAGAAAATATTGTTGATAAAGAGTCTTTAGAAGA
>CAZDVN010000001.1:18426-25426 GCA_964508955.1 uncultured Candidatus Saccharibacteria bacterium | reverse complement strand
AACTCAAGAAGAAGAAACAATTAACGAAGAAGACATCAAAAACGAAGAAAAAATGGAAGACGAAATACTAGAAGAAGAGATGGAAGAACCTGACAAGGAAGGAGAAAAAATGGAAGATCTTCCCAGCTTAATAGAGCTAGGATTGGAAGATCCAAAACCTGAAGAAAAAGAAGAGGAGGAAGAAAAAGAAGAAGGATTAGAAATAATTGAAAAGCCAGAAAAAAAAGAATCCATTAGCGAAGAAGAAATCATCTTAAGAGAAACTACTGATAAAATTTCTGAGATTGAAAAAGAAATAAAAAGCATTAAAAAAGAAAAGCTTCCTTTTGATAAAAGGAAAGAAGAAATAGAAGAAAAAATAGTCACCTTAAAAAGACAAGTCACTTTCTTCATGGGGAAAAAAGAGGAAATAGACAATGATAAAAATACTATTGAAGAAGAAGAAGCTTCAGCTTCTTCTCCGGAAAGAAAAAGAGAAATAGAGAAAAAAAGATGGGAAGTTGAAGACGAGAGAAATTCTTTAGAAAAAGAAATATACAACAGAGAAGACCAATTGAAATCTTTGGAATTACAGCTTAGGGAATGCACACTTAATTATGAAGAAGTTTCCTCAAGAGAAAAAGTGCTATTGCTTGAACTAGAAAAAAGCAAAAAGAACAAAGAAAAAGTTTTATTATTGCGTACAAAAAAAGAACTAGAAAAAGAACTAGAACCATTAGGAATAGAAATCCAGGAGATTAAGAGAGAAATGTTCCTTGCAATAAGAAAACAAGAAAAAATCGAGAAAGCCCTTTCTGCAACAATAGAAAAAGAAAAAATTGTCCAAAACAATGTTAATATTATAGAGAAAAAACAGGGCTCAATTGAAGACAAGGTTACATCAAGAAACATCGAAGAAGAAAGAAGAGAATTAGAAGAAGAAAGAAGAACGCTTGAAGAAGAACGATGGGACACAGAAGACAAGATAGAAAAAATAGAATTAAAAAGAAAAGAAATAAAAAATAGATATAAAGTAATTTCTTCGCAAGCTAAAAAGATTTTAACTAAAATTTTTGAAGCAAACGAACAAATGAAATAAAAATACGATGTCTAAGCTATCAAAATTTTTTAACTCTCTAAAAGATTTATTTTTCAAGAAAAACAATGAAATAAAAAACCATATTGTATGCATGGGAGGCTCTTCGAGATTAAAACAAACCGAAGAAGATTTACAAGAAGAACCATTGGAGAATATTAGAATGGACGATCCAGTTGAGACAGAAGAAATCAAACAAAACAAAGAAGAGATTCTTGAAGAAGAACCATTGGAGAATATTAGAATGGACGATCCAGTTGAGACAGAAGAAATCAAACAAAACAAAGAAGAGATTCTTGAAGAAGAACCATTGGAGAATGTTAGAATGGACGATCCAGTTGAAACAGAAGAAGCTAAACAAAACGAAGAACCAATTTTATCAGGCATTAATAAAATTTTCCTAGAAGAACCTTTTGTTAGTTTTATAAAAAATCCTCACAAAGAAAATCATAATAAGGCATCTAAGAATGAAGACTCAAAGGAAGAAACAGAAAAGGAGCAGATTCCAAGTGCTGTAGACCTAGGACTAGAAGACCTCAAAACAGAGAAAGAAGAAAAAGAAGTTCCTTCCAACCCTTTCCCCGAAAAAATTGAACATGATGAAGGTTTTTATGACTCTCAATGTGAAAAATGTGGTAAAAAGATAAAAATTCCCTTTGCTCCTGATCCCAAAAGACCTGCTTACTGCAAAAATTGTCTTATAAGTATTGAAAAAAAAGAAGAAATTAGTGAAGGAGAAATGATGCTAAGGAAAACAACCAACAGAATAAATGAAATAGAAATAGAAATTAAAAACATAGAAAAAGAAAAATTTCCTTTTGAAGCAAAAAAAGGGGAAATCAACGAAAAAATGACTATTCTAAAGGACGATATTTTTTCTTTTGCAGAAAAAAAAGCTAACATAGACAATGAAAAAATCACTATGGAAGAAAAAGAGGCTTCGGCTTCTTCTCTAGAAGAGAAAAGAAGGATTGAAAAAGAAAGATGGGATATTGAAGATAAAAGAAATTCTTTAGAAAAGGAACTATATGAAAAAGAAGACGAATTAAAGGCCTTAGAACTACAACTTAAAGAACACCTTCTTAATTATGAAGAAATTTCTTCCAGAGAAAAAAGCCTTTTAATTGAACTAGAAAAAACCAAAAAAGACAGAGAAGTATTTCTATTAGAACATTCAAAAAAAAGACTAGAAAAAAGGATAGAACCTTTAAAAGAAAAAATTGAAAAAATTAAAAAAGAAATGTTTTTTGCAATAAATAAACAAGAAGAAACAAAGAAAAATCTTTCCGAAATAATAGAAGAAGAAGAAATTGTTCAAGGAGATATTAATAAAATGGAGAAAAAACAAAGCCTACTTGGTGACAATTTTTCATCAAGAGACATAGAAGAAGAGAGAAGAATATTAGAAGAAAAAAGAAAAAAGCTTGAAAAAGAAAGATGGGAAAAAGAAGATAAAATAAGAAAAATTGAAACAGATAAAGAAGAAATTAAAAAAGAATATAAAGAAATTTCTTTGGAGGCCAACAAAATTTTAACTGAAATTTCTGAGATAGAAGAAGAAATGAAATAAAAAAACAATATTAATGCTATCAAATTTATCTAAATTTTTTAAAAACTTATTTTCAAAGGAAGTGCAAAGCAATTCTTCTGATTTTGGATTAGAAGAAAAACAAAAAATTGAAAAAAAACCACTTAGTCCTGGAATAAAAAAACACGTTGTATGTATGGGAAATCCTTCAGGTTCGAGATATCCCATAAGAGATCCTCAAGAAGAACCTCTCTTTGTTGAATTAGAAGAAGAACATGGTCTAAAAAAAGAGGAAACAAAAGATGAAAACAAAACAGAAGAAGAGGCTGAAAAAGAAAAAGATAATTTTGAAAATAAAAACTTCCAAGAAAAAACTCTATCAGAAAATATTAGAAGTGACGATTTTATCGAAGAAGAAGAACTTGAGCCAAAGAAAGAAGAACCTTTCAATGAAAGCCCTGATGAAGATTATCTACCAAACGAAGAATTGAATGAAAAAACTTCATACATAGAAGAACCTCCTTTAGAAGAACCCTCTGGAAAAGAAATTCCTACAGAAGATTCTTCTGTTATTCTTACAAAAAATCTTCAAGAAGAAGAAGCGGATATAGTTGAAGAAAAACCTTCAGGCATAGCATCATTAGGAGAAGATGGACTTCCAAGTGCTGTAGATCTAGGACTAGAAGACCCAGAACCAAAGAAAGAAGAGAAAGAAGAAGAAGAAGAAGAAGAAGAAGAAGAAGAAGTTCCTGCAGAACTTCCAAGTGCTGTAGAATTAGGACTAGAGCCTTCAAAGGAAGAAGAAAAAGAAGAGAGTAATATTTCCAAAGAAGAAACACTAGAAACAATTAATGAAAAAATGTTTGAACTCGAAAGAGCCCTATCAATTGTAGAGAAAGAAAAGTCTCCTTTTGAAAAAAACCGAGCCAGTATCGTTGAAGAAATAGAAGGAATAGAAAAACAAATAGAAATTATATTTGAAAAAAAAGATGTTCTCTGCGAAGAAAAAAAAGCTATTGAAAAAGATGAATTCTCAACAAATATTCCCGAAGAAAAAAGATCTTTAGAGAAGAAAAGGTGGGAGACTGAAGATGAAATAATCTTTCTTGAAAAAGATATTAATAACAAAAAAGACCAACTAAAAGACTGGAGAATAAAACTTAAAGAATGTGAATTCAGTGCCGAAAAAATTCTTACAAAGGAGGCGAATATTTTACAAGAAATTAAAGGATTAAGAAGAGAAAAAGAAAGCATCCTTTTAAAAGATTTGGAAAAAGACCTGAGAAAAAGATTAAAACCCTTAGAAGAAGAAATGGAAAATATAAAAAGAGAAATGTTTGAAAATACAAAGCAAAAAGAGCTTACCGAGAGAACTCTTTTAGATATCGAAAGAGCTGAAAAAACTATAGAAGGGGATGTTAATATTTTAGAACAAAGACAAGAAAGAGCCAAAGATGATTCTACGCTAAAAGATATAGAAGAGAGAAGGGCTGCACTAGAAGGAAAAAGAAGAGAAGCTGAGAGAAAAAGATGGGAAACAGAAGATAAAATATCTGATTTTGACCTAAAAAGAAAATTCATAAAAGAAAAGTATCAAGAAGTTTTTTTCCGAGCCAAACAAGTTAAAAATGAACTTCTTGAAATGAATGATAAATATAATAATTAACATGGCAAAGCCAACTAAAAAATCTAAATTATTTGTTAGATTCATAATTCTATTAATAATAATTTCGTTTGTTTTAGTATTTTTTAAATTAAAATAACATGACACCAGAATTTATAACCCAAAGAAAAGAAGATTTATTGAAAAAGAAAGAAGGTCTTGAGAAAGAACTTAGTGTTTTTGCTCAAAAAGTAAGCAAAGATAATTGGGAAACAAAATACCCTAAAATGAATAGTGAAGATGAAGATAGGGCAGACGAAGTAGAAGAATATGAAAATCTTTTACCAATAGAAAGATCTCTAGAAGAAAAACTAAAAGAAGTAAACATCGCCTTAGAAAAAATAGAAAAGGGAACTTATGGGAAATGTGATAATTGTGGAGAGGAGGGATGTGAATGTGATATTTCTGAAGAAAGATTAAAGGTTCTTCCAGAAGCAAAAACTTGCAATTCATGCAAGTGTAAAGATAGCGAATGTTTTAATGATTAATAAGAAACAGTGCTTCCTAAAGAATAATTTCTCAAAGGATTAGAAGCTCCTCTCGTTTCAAAGTGAAGATGTGATCCATTTCCTCCAGGGAAGCTAATACATCTTCCAGTATTCCCCATGTATCCAATTATCTCCCCCTGAGCAACACTTTTACCCGAAATCATTCCCTTTGCAAAAGAATTTAAATGAGCGTAAAGAGTAACTACTCCATTTGGATGAAGAATAGTAATATAGTTTCCGTAAGGCCAAACATTTTTAACAATTTGAGTAACTCCTGATGCAGAAGCAACGATAGGAGTTCCAATTTTGTTAGCAACATCTATTGCCGAGTAATAAGCCTTTCCACCACTAGAATAAGCATAATGTGGACCTTGTGTTATTATTCCTTTTGTTGGAGCTATAAAGTATGAATTTGAGACGCTAACGACATTTTGGGTTACAGCAACTGGAGCTGAAGCAACACTAATTGGTTGAACTTTGATTTTTCCATTAGGAACTATAATAATATCTCCTATAAAGATTCCTCCATCTGAGGAAAGATTATTATAATTAATAATTTCTTCTTTTTTTCCAGAATACTTTTTCGCAATAACATCTACCGTTTCACCATTATCTACCATATGAAGAATACCGTTTATTGGTAATATTAAAAGCTCTTGGTTTGGATAAATTTTAGAATTATCAAGCTCATTAGCTAAAAGTATTGTTGCAATAGATATGTTGTATTTCTCGGATATTTTTGACAATGTTTCTCCTTCTCCTACTATATGCTTAAGAATATACTTATCTTCCACCTTGCTTTCTTCATATGAAAGAGACCCCATTGTTTGAGAAGAAACAAAAAGAGGGGAAGACAAGGAACTTAAAATATTACCTTGTTGTATAATCAAACCATTCTCAATGGGTTGAAAATAAGAGTCAACACTGATAAAGTTATCTTGTAATGTTATAGAAGCTTGTTTTTGAGATGACTTTCCTTGTCCTATTGAAATAACTGCTCCAAAACATAGGAATAACAAAAAAAACCAAAAGATTTTCTTTTTTTCCAATTTATTCACTAATTTCTTAATTTTTTGTTTTGTAAGTATAAACAGAATTGCAGGGTCTCTATTAGAAATCTTGCAAGTTTAATAAATTATTTGAAAACAGATAAGCATTCATAAGAATATCTGGATATTGTTAATTTTACTCTTATACAATAATATGTCAAGAACCTTTTCCACACCCAAAAAAGAAGGAATTTCTCTTAAGAAAAGCTTGGGACAAAACCTTCTTCAAGATAAAAACTATATTAAAAAGATTATAGATTCTGTTGGTATAGAAAAAGAAGATATTGTCGTAGAGATTGGTCCAGGTCTTGGAGCGATAACCTTAGAGATGGCTAAAAAAGCAAAAAATGTTATTTGCATAGAAAAAGATATAGAAATGGTTGAGGCTCTTAATAAGAAGATTAAAGATGAAAGGATAGAAAACATAGAGATTATAAACGAAGATGTTTTAAAGCTATTCAATAAAGATTGTTTTGATATAGGAGAAGAAAAGTATAAAATAGTTGCTAATATTCCATATTATTTAACTTCAGCCTTAATAAGAAAGCTTTTAGAGGTTAAAAACACTCCAGAAAACATATTCTTAATGATCCAAAAAGAGGTAGGGAAAAGAATATGCTCTAAGCCAGGAGAAATGTCTATTCTTTCTGTTTCAGTCCAATATTATGCAAACCCAAAGATACTCTTTAATGTTTCTAAAAACTGCTTCTTTCCTGTTCCAAAAGTTGATAGTGTTTTTATACAAATAACGCCAAAAGGAATTCCAAAGAATGATGATTTCTTTAAAATGGTTAGAAATGGATTCATGCATCCAAGAAAAAAGTTAGCTAATAATTTAAACTTAGATAAAGCAAAATTAAAAGATTGGTTTTTAGAAAACAATATTGAGATGGGGGAGAGAGCCGAACGTCTCAGTTTAGATCAATGGATAAGCCTTTTTAACTATTTTAAATAGCCTCCTCAACAATCTCTTTCTCAGTCAATCCTATTTCTTTTTCTGTTAAATCTGTGTCTTCTTCAGTTATGTCTTCTTCAGTTATGTCTTCTTCAGTTATATCTTCCTCAGTTATATCTTCCTCAGTTATGTCTTCCTCAGTTATGTCTTCCTCAGTTATGTCTTCTTCAGTTATGTCTTCCTCAATTATGTCTTCCTCAGCTACATCTGTGTCTTCCTCCTCAATATCTTGATCGTCAATA
>CAZDVN010000001.1:15342-18326 GCA_964508955.1 uncultured Candidatus Saccharibacteria bacterium | reverse complement strand
TATGTCTTCCTCAGCTACATCTGTGTCTTCCTCCTCAATATCTTGATCGTCAATATCTTCTTCAGCAGTAGAAATTTCATCATCATCTGACGCTTCGTCTTCTGCATCGTTTTCTATAATCTCATTTAAGCTATCTTCTTCGTTTTCTTCTTTTGCAGCATCTAAATTAATGTTTTTAGCGTTAACATCATTTTGATCAGTAATTGTAATGCTCTCTTCATCTAAATCAGTATTCTCATCTTCAAGGACACTTTCTTCTGTATTGCTTACCCTTTCTATGATATATTTTTCTTCATCAAAATTAATTAAATCTTCAAGAGTTAACATGGGAGGACAAAAATCTTCACTCATGTCTTCTGCCCAAAGAAAATCTCTATCTTTATTTTTCGCAACAATCTTAATCCTTCCATCAACAGTAATATATTCTGATAAATAGGGAAGTTTCCATAAATAGCTACCTGTATTAGAAGTTCCTTCTGCAACATGATTAATCCAAGTATCTCCGCTATCGTTAGAGAAGTATATATCAATTAATAAGTCGCTATCAGGCCCTATCTTATTCTTCGCTAACCATTTAATGTCATACTCACAATTTGCATTCATACCATGGTTTTGACACCAAAGACTACAACTATGAATACTAGGGCAATTATCTGGAACTAAATACCATACTTCTCCTCCTGTTGGATAAAGTATTTCTACATCAGGCATCCAGTCTTTAGTAGATATATTATTACTAATTGATTTTCTGTCTATAAAGCCACCATCTTCTGGACTTTCAAGATTGTCTTGCCAAGCAGTAAAAGCAAAGTCAAAATCACAAGACATGTTCTGAAGATCTTCTAAAACATCTTCTGGAAGAGTAATCTCTGAATAAAGCCAGTGTTCTTCTTCTTCGTATAAAGAATTATTGTAGTAATATGTATTATTGGGGATTTGTAAGTCAGGATCTTCTAAGATTCTTAAATTAAAGTCTTTTAAAAAACCATCATATTTTAAAACCTTTATTTCGCTTCCTTCTCCTACGATTTCATCATAATAATTATACCAAACCTTCAGTTGTAAATTATTATACAAATCCATATCACATGAGTTTTCTACGGGCAAAGATAAAGCATTATACTTAAAAGGCAAACTGCCTTCTTTTTTTATAAATATATCTCTTGTGACCTTGCTTCCAGGAACCATCTCTTCTGACTCTTCTAAGGGAGAGAAGTTAGTCTGATCTGACCTTAAAGAAAAATAAAGTGTTCCCGAACTAATGTTATTCCCAACAGAAGACTCTACATCGTCAAAATATGCACTTGCAAAAACAGGAGTAACCATCAAGACTATCAATATTGAAAAGATTTTAAATACTTTATTAAACATTTTCTTTTTCTTTTTTCTTTTTTACTTCCTTATGAATCTTTTTTAACTCATCTCTTACTATCAATATTCCAGGAACAATAATCAGCAATATAAATCCAAGAGGCTGTTTAGCAAAGTTTATCACATATCCTAGGTAGGGGATAGAAAACCACACCTTACCCATTACTTCAGCTTCTACGACTCCTTCCTTGTCTGGTGCATTATTAGCATCTCCCTGAGTCTCATATATCATTTTTCCGTTTACCTCTTTTTTTCCAACAATTCTGTGGGTTGTAGGAACTCTTTCTCCTACTCTTAAAAATGTAACCACATCTTCAAGATTATACTCACTTTCCGGCTTAATCATTATAACTCCTCCTGTTTTAATCGCTGGCTCCATTGAACCTGATTGAACAACCATGAATTTTATATTTCCTGCAATTGGTAAGGTGGAAGCAACAAATAGAATAGCAAGCAGTCCAACAATCCCTCCGAATATATAATATATTATTTTTAATATTTTCATCGTTAATCATTCTCTCTGATTTTACAATCAGAGAGAAGACATTAAGAATGAAATCTTTATTTCAAGCTGTCGTAATAATCCATTAGAGCAGTCTCGAATAGACCACTTTCGTCCCAAGGAAAAGTACCAACTGTTTGTCCAAGATTACTATATGTTCCTGAGATTAACCATAGTTTAGCATTTATTAAATCTTGATTAAGATCAAGAATTCCTTCAACAGTACCTGAACCATTAGAGTCAAGTGTTACATTTGCTAAAACGATAGCATTCACACTATCAGAGAAATCAAAGCCTGCGTCATTCTCTGGCCATGCAATAAGAGTATAATTTCCACCTGCAATGAAGTTATTAACTTTTAATTCGTAATTAAAGGTTTTATCTTTAACGGTGTATTCAACAGTTGCATCAATACCATCATCATGTATGATTGTTGGTTGCTCTTTAGAATATGCATCATATTCTTCAGCTGGGAATAATTTGTTTTCAAGAGTAACTGTGCCTCTTAATTGTTCAGCTGTAAGTTGAATATCAAACGTCATCCCTGCGTTTTGATATTCATTTCCAGCATTTTTATTCATATGATAACTTTGTTGAACTTTCATGAACCAGCCAGATGGAAGCATTCCTAGCAAAACATTCTTGTTTTGTAGGTTAGATAATGTTTTTCCCATTTCGTCTGTGTATATAACTTGCCACCATACAGGAGTAACCTCTCCTGAAGATGGATCTGTCTTATATACCCAAACTGATAAATCATTAATGATTTTTTTAGATAAAAGTACTGATTCTGTTCCTTCTATACATGAACATGCAGGGGTTTCATCTGTTTCTCCTTTTTTCCATTCTCCACCTAATGCCACGCATTGAGGCTCACTAACAACAACTGTTTCATTATTTACTATATTTTTAAATGCTTTAAAAATGTTAGCAGGGTTTGATCCTACATTGTGAATTACGTACTCAGCATATTCATGTTGAGATGGTTTTATGTCTTTAATTGTAACAGTTCCTTCTGCTGCCCATGGATTTTCTCCTTCAACAGCGATATCTATGGTTCCAGTAGAAATTGTATTAGCTGTACTAGTTTCAACATCAGTAAAGTATGCTG
>CAZDVN010000001.1:0-15242 GCA_964508955.1 uncultured Candidatus Saccharibacteria bacterium | reverse complement strand
GTTCCAGTAGAAATTGTATTAGCTGTACTAGTTTCAACATCAGTAAAGTATGCTGTTGTTCCTCCAATTACTAGAGCACCAACAACACCGATTACTATTGAACTTAATATTATTTTATTATTCATATTTTTTGTTTTTTATTTATTATTAAGATACCTTTCGACCTTTCCCTAAACTCATCTTCCTCTGCCGATCCTTCCACAATAGGGAAGAATAGACATTAACCCTACACTAGGCCTTTAAAAGATAATTGTCAAAAAACAGTTATCCACTCATTTTCTTTTTTCATCTTTTTTTAAAACAGTGGAAAAGTTTCCTTGATTTTTTATTAAAAAAATGATAGTATTTATTTATTATTGTTGTTAATTTTACTAATTTCACATAAAAAGACTCAAGATTTCTCTTGAGCCTTTCTTTTTAGAGCAAAATATATCTTTATTTATTATAGTAAGTTTATAGATTTAATAAGCCTTTAAGGTCTTTTGCGCTCTATCTCTTCTTCCTTATTTTTTTCCCTAGTCTTATGGAGCAATAGAATCTAATAGTGCTTACTCGTCAATAGGCCTAACTTCTGCAAGAGAAAAAAGAACTATAGACTTAGGAGAGAAAACTGATTGTTTTTTATCGTCTTTCAGATAATACATTGATCCATATTTTATCATATTAATACAATTTGAGTTTTTAGGTTCGAAAAACTGACATGTTCCTTTTTCGTTTGCTAAAGAATTTTTTAATAAAACTCCAACGTTTCCATTTGTCTCTATAGAAACAATGTCTCCCTTAAAATCAGGACAAAGATCTTTCAAGTTTTGAAAACCATTTAAGCTTGCTATCTCACATGTTTTCTCGTTTTCTCTTAGACAGTGAAAATCATCAAATTCTCCTTCTTTGCAATACTTATCACTCCTTATTTCACAATTAAAATTATTATACAAAGTAACAGATCCTCCCAAGGAACCTTTTAAAACAATCATTGAGTCTAATTTATCTCCTATCGGAGGGTTGTTTTCATTTCCATTAGAGCTGTTCAAATCATTAATACTATTTAAAATATATGCGCAATCTCCTGCATACTCTGTTCCTGGATAAGTTTTTCCGTCTTTAACAGTTTCAGCAAAAAGAATAGCTGCCATATTAAATTTTTGAGGCTGACGAATTCCAATCGACTTAGTTTTTCTATAACCATACTCTGAAAAATTAGGAAGAGAAGATACAACACGAAGAAAACCACTGTCCTCTGGACAACCAATCCTGTCATGCAAATAAACACCATCTCCTAATGGTACTTCTATTTCATTAATAACCTGTTTACTTAAATCATCTGTTTTTATTTTCAAGATATCAGGATTTATTTGTATAAAAATTAGATGGACAGAAAGAAGCAAAAAAAGTCCTGCAAAAACACTTTTTATCTTTTTTTTAGCTGAATTAATAACACTAGGATCTCCTCCAGAAGAAGACCACTCTAGTCCAGCAATTGCAAGAAATATTACAGAAACAAAAGATCCGATTATAACAAGTAAATAAAAAATGTATTCAAAAAGTTCTGAAGTAGTAACATTATCATGGTTAATGTCCAACCCTCCTATAACAGGATAAACGGTCGCCATTGCAGGGGAGGAAAATACTAATCCCATTAAGATTAAATATATTATTTTTTTCATTAGTTATTTGGCAATATTATAAAAGATTTTATTTTATTTCCTCCAATTGTATGTAAATATGAATTTTCTGGATGATTAATTATATCAACACACGTTCCTTTCTCAGCAAAATATCCACATCTAGTATATTTATTTCCATTCCCTTGATATGAAGTGGACAAAACTAATGCCGCATCACCCTTAATTTCAAAAGACAAAACTTCATCTCCCTCTACCCATTTTTTATTAGTCACAGGGTCTCTACAGGAGCGCATATCTACGGCAATAGGCGTATTTACTATACTTACTCTACATTCTTTCATTTCAGCATTTCCAGTTAAGTCTAACCCGCAATTCCTTGAAGAGTATAGTATAACTTCTTGATCCTTTACTTCAAAAGGAGCAACAGCTGAACTATGTACAACAAGAGAAGAAACCGTATATCCAATGTTTTCTGTATATGCCTCTGTTAAATTAGTTGAAGATGATGCTATTGAGGTGCATTGTCCTTTATATTTTGGATCAGCAAAAAGAACTGCGAAATAATTAGTATCTGCAGTGCTACTTAAATAAACTGACTTAGCTTTATCATTAAATTCCACCGAAGAAAGATCTAAAATACTAGAAAGCACATAAAGAGGCCCTGGCTTATTTAGAGGCTTGTAACCTGTATCGTCATATAAATAAACTCCTGGAAATTTTCTAACTATATATATTGATTTTGCTCCATTTATACTACCTTGGTAATCACTTGAATTTAAAAAATTAAAAGATGTTCGAGTACCTTTGAAGTTTGGTTCAGAATAAGCATAAACATGCAAAAGAGAATCATTGTCAAATTCCCATTTTATTGTGCTTTTAATATCGTATCCTATATCTGCTATTGTATTATCTATGCATTTTATTATCGTTTTAGAATTTGCATCTTCAGTTTTAACAATAATTCCATATTCGCAAACCAGATCTTTTATATCAATATCCGTTATTTTTTCGTTAATACTGTTCAAAATCAAGGAACATCCTAATAGAACTCCTACTCCCAGTACTGCATTCTTGATTTTATTTCTAGCAGAACTAATTTTGCTTGGATTTCCTCCTGACGTCATCCATTCTACTCCTGCCATAAAAACCATAACTACAGCAATAAGAGCTCCCATTGCTACTAATATTTGGAAAATAACAGAAATAACTTCATTTGAAGAAGCATTCGCAGGAAGAGAAATATCTCCTATCTTCAATTCTTTTGCATAAACAGGAAAAGAAAATAATAAGGATGATATTGTTAGAAAAACTATTTTTATATTCATATATTTAATATTACTCACAACAATAATAATTGTCCATCATTTTTTCTGTAATTTTTAAACATCCTGGATTACTAACTGTTCCTTCTCTAAAAGGATTCATAAAGCAAGACTTTCTTTCTGCTTCTGTTAAAAGATCATCATTATTGTAAGGGAAACAATTGACATAATCTTTCGTTTTAGGGTAGGGGAAATTTGGAAGAACTAACAATCCTTCTGGATATAGCCCCTCTAGACAACTAAACACCTCTGCAACTTCAGTCGGATTTTCTTTATACGGACCAGAAAAACCCTTTACACATCCTGTTAGTTTTTTTCTTGAAATAGTAAGACTATATAAGATATCGAATCTACTTTTTGTTTTTATGCTTAAATCTGGGTCACAAGGTAATTGATTCTCTAACGCCAAAGAATAAAACTTAATATTAGAAGCATCAAGATAGTTAGACGCGTTAACGGTATTATCATTTTTATTAATAAACAAATCAGTAATCCACCCTATAGCTTTCTTAAAAAATCCTATTCCACCTACTACTTCTTCTTTTTCTTGCCAATCTTCGCTTGACTCAATTCCAGCTAATTCTTCGAATGCTAATAACGCTTTATATAGCATATCTTTTGCTTCTGCTTCTGCCTTTGTTTTTTCTTCTTCCTTTTCTTCTTTTTCTTCCTCTGACATTTCTTCTTCATCTTCTTGTGGGGTATTATAAATATCAAAAATTTCTCGAGCTTCTTCAATGGCGCCCCAGAATATTTCATGCCCCTCTTTATCAACCAATCCTAATCCATTACCAACAGGAACGCTGAGATAAAACTCCTTTGCTTCGTCAATTAATTCTTCTAAGCCTCCTGATAAATCTTCAAAGCAAGCATCTTTGTCCTCTTCTCTTACGGGGCAAGCCCAAAATTTATTTACTTGGGAGTCGGGGCAAAAATAAGCTCCCGTAGGCCCAGTGTATGGATAAGGACAATAAGTATTTTTAACAATTGGTTGGACTTCTGAAGAAGACTTTTCAAAATCATCTAATAAATCAGTTGGGCAAATACTTTTAAGAGCAACGACGGGAGTGAAAGGATCCTTAATACTTGATACTTTAACATCTCCTAGTTTCATTAAAACATTAAAATAACCTATAAATTCTTGAAGATAGCCTGTTCCTTTTCTTTTTTCAGCCCTAAGAACTTGCTCAGCTTTTTCCTCATTTGTCATTTTTTTAGGTGTTTCTTCGTTTTTTACCCTTTCAAATGCAGCAATCTCTATGTTTTCTTTAATCCAATAAATATTTTTAACAATTTTACAAAAATCTTCATATGGACAAACCCAATGGCTAGGACTAGGCGGAACATCTTTTAAATAATACCCAGGATAAAGAGAATACCTATAGCCCCACCTTTGCTCTTTTTTACTTTTGGGAGGATAAGTTGAAATATATTGTTGTTGGGCATAGGAAAGAACAGCCTTAGGAATAGGAGGTTGACAAGAAAAAGTTATATAAGAAGTTCTACACTCCCTGCACTCACAATCAGCCTTGTAGGGAATTCTATATTGATAATAATAGTCGTTATTCCCAGATTTGCATCTATCACAATCACACCTTTCAGAGAGCCCAATTAATTTTTGTATTTCTGACCCTAGAATACCATTAAGACCAACAATATCCATAATCTTATTAATTCTTGATTGAACTTCTTTTCCCCACACTAAGGCCTCTGTAACCGTTTCTCCTATAGGAATAACTCCAGCATAAGATCCTTTCTCTATGTCTCCTTCAATAATAGAGCATGGCTTTACCTCTCCTAGTTTTTGTGCCTTTTGTTTCTCTTTTAGTTTATCTTTATAGTATTCTTCACTGTAGTAAAATGTAGCACCATCACCATCATAAAAATATTGTTTCTCTCCTTCGACCTCCATACAAATTTCCAATTCCTCTGATTTTTTTATGAAATCCTTGGAGTTAAAGTTTCGACAATATCTAGAAATATCATAAGTTTCTCCAGAGTTTCCAATAGGAAACAAGGTTTTTTCTACTTTAAAGTCTAATGATTCATTCTCAAGTTTATTATATTCAGCTAAAGTAATCCTTTCTCCAAAAGGAATTTTCATCATTCCTACTGCCTTTTCTAGGTCATTTGCACGATTCCCGTAAAAATCTTTAAAATATTCTAATCTACCTATTGCTTCATTAATAGTCAATGCTATCGGAGGCTTGGGAGCATTCCTGTCAATATAGTTCTCTGAATAACATATTTCATCTGGTTTACTTCCTGTTACAAGTTGATCTATTTCTTGTTGTTTACATTTTATCTCTAGCCTATTATGACAAGGATCATATCTATATTGATTAAACTCCTCTACAGACAATACTCCTTGGCTGGGGTCATCATTAACATATTTTGTTATGATATAAGGAGAGCCCATGGTCGGATTATATACATCTGGATCATTTGCTTTATTAGGCTGTGATGTTAAACAACCATCAATCCCTCCACAAACTTGATTACAATAAGACCAATGCCGCAAACAAGACCATGTTGTTGGTTTTGTAGCCTTTGGAGTACAATAAGCACTACATATTTCATAATATACTCCGTGATCAGAAGAAAACTCATCGCCCACACTTCTTCCCGTGTAACAATTTCCACAAGTGCACCTCTTCATTAAAACATCAAGTTCCTCTATAAGCATTTCTAAATGTATTTCTACTTTTGAAATATAAGCATTTCCCAACATGTTAATACAATAAAAAATGTCTTCTCCTTGAATTATATCCTCGTGGTCTATTTTTCCATCTGTGTTTTGGTCTATAGTGTCTCCTATTACAACATTTCCGTATCCATCTTTTTGTTTCGTTTCATATTCATAACAAGGAACAAATGATAAAACCTTCTTTGGCTCATTTTCCGGCAGAGATGAATCTTCTTCATATTCAATCGATGAAGTCTCAGAAAAAAGACTTTCCATTATTGTTCCAACTGGTATCTCTTGAAAAGTATATGTTTTAATTGTATCCTTTTTCTCTTCTTTATTTAAAAATTCAACCAAGTTAACTTGGACTTTAGAAAAATCAAAATTTAATTTTAATATATCAGGATTAATAGTTGTTAAAAGCAAAAACGATATCAGCATAATCCCTAATCCCAATAGGGGGTTTTTAATCTTTTCTTTAGCGTGAGAAAAAGCAGAAGGGTCTCCTCTCGAATTTAAAAGATTAAAACCATGCCACATTATCATCACAACAGTTAAAAACATTCCAGCAAAAACTAAATACTTGAATATTTGTAATACAAAATCTGCTGTAGTTACAATCGGATTGACCATATTTTATTTTTTAATTTTATATTTTTCAATCTTGCTTTTTTAAATTATTGACTGTTAATAAAAACCACGAAGGCCAAACTCCAACATATGGAATTAATTCTATAACAGGAGCAAGGAATTTAGAAGTTTTGCCTTTATAAATACCTCCTATTTTTTCTATTATACCATTCATCTTCTTTTTTTTATCTGATGAGGAAGGTATGCCTTTTCCCCTTAGTATTAACCAAGGATAAAATATTACTCCTCCAGCAATATCAAGGAACCCAAGATCGTCCAATCCACAACAAAATAAAATAATTCCAACCCCATCTAAAAGTATTGCTGCAGGAAGAAGAAAAAACAATTCTGGAGTAAAGCTTAAATTAAACATATTTTATAAAATTATACTTTATTATCTTAATGCAAGCAAGTAAAATTAATCGCCATTTACAATTAAATTTATTTTACATATAATAAGAAAGATGAAAATAAAAAATGTGATTCATTCAAAAAACTTTCAAAAATTATTTTTGCTGTTTTTTAGTTCTTTTATTTTTATTTTTCTTCCTTCTTCCGCATCAGCAGGATTTTGGGATGGCGCCATGTCATTTCTTACTAGCAGCCCCATATCTTTTATGGGAGATGCTGTCGGCGATGCAATGATTGCCGTAATAAGCTCTTACATTGGAGCACTTACTGTTTTTCTTCTTGATTTTGGTTCACTTATTTTAGGTTATGCCTTAAAAGGACCTTTCTTAGATTCCTCTGGAGCTAGTACCCCAATAGTTACTGCTGGATGGGGAATAGTAAGAAATCTTGCTAATTCTGTTTTAGTTATCGGACTTGTTATTATTGCTATTAATATAATTTTAGGAAAAGAAGAAGGAAAGGCAAAAAAAACATTAGTTAATTTTATTATCGCTGCTATTTTAATAAACTTTACTCCTGTTATTTGTGGCTTTGTAATCGATGGAGCAAATACTCTTGCAAGATCTTTTGTTAGTAGTGGTTTAGATGGAGATATTTCTACGAGGATATTGGAAGCCCAAAAAGCTGCTAATGATGTCAAAAGCCTCCCAGTTACTATTGGAAATATGATCTTTCTTGTAATTTTTGCTATCGTTTCTTTTATAATTTATATTCTTTACGCTATTTTATTTATCGCAAGATCTGTTGTATTACAAATACTAATTATTGTTTCTCCTCTTGCCGTAGCAACAAAAGTTTTCCCACAATCAAACATTGCAAGAAAAGTTTTTCCAAGTATTTTATTCTGGGATGAATGGATAGAAAATTTCTCACAGTGGTGTCTCCTCGCTATCCCAGCTGGTCTTTTCATATTTTTAGCAAATGCATCAATGGATGCAATTATAAATCCTAACATTACTAATACTGCTGCTTTAGATGATTCTGGCATAATCAATAAAATAATGATAAGTCTTTTTGAATATTTAGTTCCTCTTATTATTCTTCTTGCCGGTTTCTTTATTAGTATCTCTTCTGGAGGATCAATTGCAGCGCCTATTGGTAACATCGCAAGAAAGGGAATGAATTATGCAAAAGGAGCTGCTGTAGGCGCTGCTGTCGGAGGGACAGTAGCAGCAGGGAAATACGCAAAAGAAGGGGCCGTAGGTTCTGTTGGTGCTGCTTTACAAAGAAAGTCTCCTCTTAACTTTGAGAATAGAGACTCTGGAAGAATGGCTGCAAAAGGAGCAAAAGAACAAGTCTGGAAAACAGGCAGAGAAATAAAAGAAACTTTGCATGTCGGCAAAGAAAATACTTTTGAAGAGAGAACGGCAAGAGCAACAAAAGACTTAACTGAAAGCAAGGAATTAAAAGGAGGAAATTCTGAAGAAACAACAAAAGAGATAGGCTTACTTTTAAATCAAAAGAAGGTATTAAAAATACAGGGAGACGAAAAAGGCGCAAGTAAATTAGGAGAAGCTATAGCTATTGCGATAGCTAACAGCGAACATGTTAGCGAAGAAGAGATAGCAAGAGTTGAGAAAGAGGGCAATATTAATATCGACGCCATCATTAAAAAAATGTCTCCAAAGAAAGCTGCTGAAACATTAAACCATCATGCTTTACAAAAAAAGAACGTTGTAGAATCTTTAAATCAAGCGCAAATAAATATGCTCTTTAGAGAAGGGAGCGAGGAACAACAAGATTCTTTAATGAAAGGTGCTGATAAAATTGACTTAACAAATACCTCCGACTACGAGAAAGACTCTGCTATCAAGGCAAAGGTAATGCTTGGAATTAGCAGAAGAGGAACAACAGAAAGTAACATTAACCAAAAAAATGAAGTAGGGGTACTTAAAAGAGATTTAAAAGAAACTCAATTAAAAATAAAAGGAGCTGAAGACGCAAAAGGAAAGCCTGAAAACGAAAACAACAATAAGCTTCAAGAAGAACTTCAAAAAACTATCGATGAATTAATAGCAAAAGAAAAAAGATATCAATCTTTACTATCAGAAAAAGATGGAAGCAAAGAAACTCCTGGCAAACCCTTAAGCATAGAAGAAAAGCAGGCAAAAAGAGATGATAAGCTGAAGAATCCTGTAAATATTGAAACGGGATTACAAAAAGGCTACGCCACCAGAATGAAGGAAGAGATGAAAAAACAAGAAGAATCACAAAAAAAATTAACCGATTTTGACGATTCTCAAAAATAAAAAATACATAATAAAAAATGAAAACAATAGATACTAATATTTTATCTTTTTTAGGAGAAATAATTTTAACTTATAAACTAGAGAAGGGGATAATAGATAAAAAATTTGATTATTCAAAAAATTCTAACAAGCTAGAAAGTGCTTTTTCTCTATTCTATAATGATGAGGTAATGAAAAGAATCGACGAAAGAAAAGACCCGGCAGATTTTTGTCCTATCATAAAACTCAAACTGATAATTGATAAACTAATAAACAATGAAATTTTCTATGAGGATTTATCTTTCCTAATCAAAGACGAGTTTGAAGTTTCTCTTCTTTTGGCAAGTGAAATATCATCATCAATAAAAAATAACAAAGATATTAAAAATTTAAAAGATTCAGAAGACAAAGAAGAATATCTTGAAGAGAATGAATCATCATTTAAGGAAAAAACTATTGGATACGAACTTTTAAAGTAAATAAAAAAGGAACTATATTTTTATATTAGTTCCTCGTTCTATAATTAATGTACGCTTCTAACTCCTCGTCTGAAAGTTCATTTGGGTCCTTTTTCTTCTTTGAGTTCTCCTTTTTCGAATCACCCGATGAGGTATCTTCTTGCATCTTAAAGTACTTCATCATCGCGAACAACTGAGGCATGACATTGCCTCCCATAGAAGAATCTCCCCCTGCTCCACCAGGCATCTTTACTTCAAGGTAAGAATTTCCTCTTATTGCCATGCTTTTATCAGCGAAATTCATATACTCAAGAAGCTTTTTACCATATTTTTCTTCAAATATATCAGGCTTTTCAGTTAAAAGCTCTTGAAGGTCTTTCTTTTCTTTTCCTGTAACTTCGCTTAACATGTCCATTGCGAAGCCACTCGTCTTCTGCGCCTCAGCTAACGAATCAGCAGAAGCTGTAATTTTGATAGCTTCCTTCTCCCTCTCGGCAATAATTGCTTTAAGAGTAGCCTTGGCATAATCTGAATCCTCTGGAGAGATATCTACGACGCTAATTTTTGTAAGTTCAACACCGTAAATATCTTTCATTAGTTCCTTGAGAGAGCCTTCTTGGCCAAGAATTGTTGTTTTGTCTATGTACTCTGTCAACTCTTTAGACAAATCCATCAAAATTAAATCTTCGTAAGATTTAGTCCTGATGAAATCTCTTATTAGACCTTCAAGCCAGAGGTTCATCGTATAGATCCAATCCTCTGCCGCAAACATTGAATCGTAAGGATTAACGATTCTAGCCTCCACCGCTGTTCCTATGTTAATAGGAACCTTATTCATGGTTTCGGCCAAAAGCACCTTTACATAGTAAGTGTATCTCTTCAGCAAAACTTGCCAGAGAACCTCTTCTCGGTTCTCTACTCTTCCAGTTCTTCCGATTTTTGTCCATTTCTGTTCATAAAGGAATACTTTATGAAATGGCCACCAGGGAATTAAATACATTCCCCCGAAATTCAAAGGAACCGAGTCTTTTTTCCCATGCTCCATATCGACAACATTATATTTATCGTCAAGAGTTTTGCCTTTGTATTTAATAAAAACATTTTCAAATACTCCTTGTCCCTTAACATAAATTATTGCGTGCCCCTCTTCAGGAAAACATCCTATAATGTTTAACGGTGCCCATATAAAATAAGTCACCAAAAAGAACAAGACAGGGAAAATAAACACAAAGCCTGTTATAAATCCAATTATTCCTAAAGAAAAAGTCATTACTAATCCAACAACAAAGGCTATTATAACAATAGCCAGCCCTGTCATAGGGCTCGACAATCTAATTTTTTTCATTTCTTCATCTCCTTTTTTTAAAGAACTTTTGCTCATTTTTGAGCTCTTTGATTATAAAAGAATATATATCTTTTGTCAATATTTTCAATACTAAACATTGCCTCAATTGAAATATATGATAAAATGAAACATATGACGATACAAAACAATCCAAAAGATATTTTTTGGGGAAAATATGAAAAACTTCCTGATGTGATTAAGAATGCTGTTTTTTCAGAAAAAAACTATAAAATAATATCTGATATTTGTGAAAGAAATGATCTCCATGAAGAAACATCAAAATCCCAACTAATGAAATACGTTGGTAAAACTTTAATAGGGGAACTTCCTATTAAAGAATTTTATGTAATAATTGAATTAGAGATGGAACTAGAAACTAATGTGGCAAAAAAAATTAGTGAAGAAATTGACCAGAAAATTTTCAGTCATTTAAGGATTGATTTGAATAAATTGTATTCTTCAAATATTGCTAAGAATAAAAATTTAAGCAATAATGAAAACAACGAAAATATTAAAAAGCTAGAACAAGACGGAAAAGAAGAAAGCAAAAATATTAAAAACGAAGAGAAGAAAGATCCTTACAAAGAAGATATAATTTAAATATGCAATATAGAGTTCCTCAATTCATAGAACATGAAGCAAAGATACTTGGTCCCTTGAATATAAAACAAAGTATAACTATTGGAGGAGTTGGCGTTTTATGTTTTTTCCTTTACTTTTTTATAGGAGATGAATATTTTTTCTTATTTATTCTGATTGCTTCATTTTTAATTGGGATAGCCCTTGCTATATCTTTTTATAAAGTAGAAGGAAGAGAATTACCAGTCGTGATGAAAAATTGGGCTTTCTATATTTCAAATCCTAGATTGTATTTATGGAAAAGAAAAGAATCTCCAGTTTTTCTCTCAACAGAAAGACAAAAAAAAGAAATTGTTAAAGAAGAAAAAGAAAAATCTCCTTTAAAAATGAGGGACGGTGGGAAGATAGAAGACTTACTTAAAAAAATTGACTTTGAATAATAATGGCAAAAAATCCATCTCAACAATTTATACCTATTGACCAAATAAGAGAAGGGGTAATGATTCAAAAAGATAAATCCTTAAAAGGAGTCCTTTTGGTTTCTTCCATTAACTTTGCTTTAAAATCAGAAGATGAACAAATGGCTACAATTTATCAATTCCAAAACTTTTTAAATTCTTTAGATTTTTCTTGTCAAATAGTAATTAATTCAAGAAAAGTAAACATAACCGGATATATTGAAAAGATTAAAGAATTAGAAGCAAGACAAAAAAATGAATTACTAAAAATTCAAACCACTGAATATCGTACGTTTATAGAAGGTCTTGTTGCTAATAGTTCCATAATGACGAAAAAGTTCTATATCGTTGTTCCTTATTATCCAATAGGTGAAATAACTGGTGTTCCTGGAGGCACTTCGGGGACTCAAACAGAATTGACAGAAAAGAAGTTTCAAACAGGAAAATATCAATTATTTCAAAGGATAGAATATGTTTCCTTGGGAATAAGAAGATGTGGATTAAAATCAGCATATTTAGGTTCTGAAGAATTAATAGAGTTACTATGGGGATTGCATCATATAAAACAAGCAGAATTAGGATATTATCCTGATTTGCCCCCTGAAATTATAACATAAAAACATGGGATTATTCGGAAACAAAAAAAAGGAAAAATATAAAGTAGAGACAATGTCTGCTTTGGATATTATAGCTCCATCATCAATTGAGGTACGTCAAAATTATGTTCAAATAGAAGAAAAGTTAGCAAAGACATATTTTGTATTTTCTTATCCAAGGTATTTAACTACAGGATGGCTATCTCCAATTATTAATATGGATGTTGCTTTTGATATTTCTTTTTTCTTCCATCCCATAGAAACAGGAACAATATTAAAACAATTAAGAAAAAGTGTAACTGAAGTTCAGGCTGAAATAATGGAAAGAGGAGAAAAAGGATTAATTAGAGAGCCAGCACTTGAAACTGCTTTTGAAGACTTAGAAGAATTAAGAAGCAGACTACAAACAGCTCAAGAAAAAATGTTTAAATTTGGTTTGTATATCACAGTTTATGCTGATAATACAAAAGAACTAGAAAACATAGAAATGTCTCTAAGGTCTACTCTTGAATCACGTTTAATATATATAAAACCGGCATTATACCAACAGAAGGAAGGTCTTCTTTCTTCTCTTCCTTATGGCAATGATTTATTACAAATACACAATACTCTTAATACAACCCCTCTATCAAGCATTTTCCCCTTTATTTCTTTTGATTTAAGCTCTGACGAAGGAATACTTTATGGAATTAATAAGCATAATAATTCTTTGGTTTTATTTGATCGTTTTAGTATGGAAAATGCCAATATGGTTATTTTCGCAAAATCAGGTTCTGGTAAATCATATGCTGTTAAGCTTGAAATTTTAAGGTCTCTAATGTTGGGAGTAGAGTGTATAATTCTTGACCCAGAAAATGAATATAAAACCTTAGCAGAATCAGTAGGAGGGGCTTTCTTTAAAATATCCTTAAGTTCTGAAAGTCATATCAATCCTTTTGATCTTCCTGCCCTTAGGGAAGACGAGACAGCAGAAGATGTCTTAAGATCTAACATTATAAACTTAGTTGGGCTAATGAGATTAATGCTTGGAGGATTAACTCCAGAAGAAGACTCTGTCATGGACCAAGCTCTATACGAAACATATGCTTCAAAAGATATTACGGTTGGAACAGACCCCAAAACATGGGAAGAAAACATTCCAATTATGTCTGACCTTGAGTCAATATTGGAAACAATGGAAGGAGCAGAATCTCTTCTTGAAAGATTAAGAAAGTTTACAAAAGGAACATTTGCTTCTTTCTTTAACCAAAAATCAAACATTTCAATGGATAAACAATTAGTCGTTTTCGGAGTAAGAGACATGGAAGACGAACTAAGACCAATTGCCATGTTTATTATTATGAGATACATATGGAATGCAGCTAGATCAACCTTAAAGAAAAGAATCCTTGTTATAGACGAAGCATGGTGGATAATGAAAACAGAAGATGGAGCATCTTTCTTGTTTGGTATTTGCAAAAGAGCTAGAAAATACTGGCTAGGAGTAACTACTATCACACAAGATGTTTCTGATTTTATGAGCTCAGACTATGGAAGAGCAATTATTACTAATTCTTCATTGCAAATTCTCTTAAAGCAAAGTTCTGCTACGATTGATTTAGTTCAAGAAACTTTTAATTTAACAGAACAAGAAAAATTCCTATTACTAGAAAGTCCTGTGGGAGAGGGAATATTTTTTGCTGGGCAAAAGCACGTAGTTATAAATATTTTAGCTTCATACACTGAAGATCAAATTATAACCACAAGTCCAGAAGAGGTAGCAAAGATAAAGGAAGCAAAAAACCTTTTTAGATAGCAGGCTTTATTATTATTTTTCTTTCTTCTCCTTGTCCAATACTTTCAGTTAGAACGTCTTTTCTTTTCTCAAGCTCTATGTGAACTATTCTTCTATCAAAAGCAGATGGCAATGGAATTTCTTTTTGTTCTTTTGTTTTAGAAACTTCATCTGCAATGTTTTGAGCAAAATCTCTTAGATAATCTTCCTTATTTTTTTTATAATTATCTATGTCTATATTGATATAAAAATCTCTATTGATTTTTTTCTTTATAACCTTTCTTAAAAGGAGCTGAATATCAGCCAAAACAAGACCTTGTTTTCCAATTAAGTTTTGGGCTTCATCTGTTTTTATGTTTGCTTCCAAAATATCTCTATCCTCTTTTGAAATTACCTTAATGTAAACATCAACAAAAAAATCTGCTTGATTAAAAAAATCTCTTATTAAATCTCTTGTAAATTCAATTTCTTCTTGGTTAATCATGTTTTTCTTTTAAAATTTTCTTTTGTTGGTATATGGTCATTATGGTTGTAATTAGCCAATATATACCTAACGCAGAAGGAGCTTTAAATAAAATGAAAAGTGTCATAAAGGGAAGAATATACATCATCTGTTTTTGCATAATTTCTGTCATCTGCATGCTCTTATCTTTCTCTTCTTTCTTGTCCTTCTCAACCTTCTCAGCTTTAGGTGTCCCTGTTTTAGTTTGAATATATTGTCCCACGGCAGCTAAAATAGCTACTATCAGGCTTGGCTTTGATAGGTCTAAACCAAAGAAAAAAGGGTTTATTGTTTCGGGAAGGACAATAAAAGAGTATATAAGCTCTGGACGAATATCTATCCCTCCTCTGAATATTTGGAATAGAGCGAAAATTATTGGAAGCTGTAAAAAAAGCAGAAAGATGCCTGAGAAAGGATTGAATTTTTTCTCTTTATATAAAGCGAGCATCTCTTGTGCTTGTTTTTCTTTGTTATTTTTGTTCTTTGATTGAATTTCTTTCATCTTGGGCTGAATCTCTGCCATCACTTTTTGAGATTCTAAGGCTTTTTTATTTAAAGGATTCATTAAGACCCTAATTAAAACAGTAAGAGTGATTATGGAAAGCCCAAAACTATTAGTGTAGATATA